>CAVELT010000065.1:0-36233 GCA_963616545.1 Dysosmobacter segnis
CATTGGTCATCCCGGCATAGAGCTTCTGATCGATCAGCACGCGGCTCACATAGACGCCGGCTGCCGGCAGAGACTTTCCCGGAGAGGGGATAATGTTGGCGGTCGGAAAACCGAGCACCGCCCCGCCGAGCTTTTTGCCGTGGACCACGACGCCGGCCATGCAGAAGTAGCGTCCCAGAAGCTCCCGGGCCTTCCGTACATTGCCCGCAGAAATTTCTTCCTTTATAAAGCTGCTGGAGATTTCCCGCACATTGCCCGCTTCATCGGTGACCTCCCGCTTCTTCAGAACATGCACCGTATAGCCGAAGCGCGCAGCATCCTTTTCAAGGAGAGCCGCATTTCCCTCTGCCCTGTAGCCGAAGCTGCAGTCGGTTCCCACCACGATGTCCGCAGCATGCAGGCCGTTCACCAGAACCCGCTCCAGAAAAACCTCCGGCGGCATGCACATGGTCTCCTTCGTCATGGGAAACTCAAAGAGATAGTCAAAGCCCTGATTCCGAAGCCGGGTCAGATGCTCTGCCGCGGTGGAAATCACCGGATGATGTGTGTCGCTGACCAGATTGGCCGGATTCTGGGAAAACGTAAGAACTGCCGTTTTCAGATTCTTTTCTTTCGCGATCCGGAAGACCTCTTCAAAGATGATCTGGTGTCCCCGATGGCCGCCGTCGAATTTTCCGAAGCAGGCCACGGTCGGCACCGGTACATAAACCGGCGGCAGCAGGGCCTCGGAAAGCCGTCCCTCTTCCGAAAGCTTCTCCAGCTCGCCGAGCTTCAGGCTGTCCTGAATACAGAATGCACCGACTCTTGTGCGCTTCAGTGCCGTCATGACTGCACCGCAGCCAAGCTTGGCGCCGATGTCCGCACAAAGCGTACGGATATAGGTGCCCTTGCCGCAGCGCACGGAGATCCGCACCCGGGGCATGGCAATTTCCAGAATCTCAATGGAGAAGATGCTGACTCTGACGGCCTTCCGCTCCACCACTCTTCCCTTCCGGGCAATGTCATAGAGCTTCTGACCGTTGATCTTCTTGGCACTGTACATGGGCGGAACCTGTTCATACTCTCCCACCATGGACTGCACCGCTTCCCGCAGCACTTCCTCCGTGCAGTCGGGTACGCAGCGGGTCAGGATCGTGCCCGTGCTGTCCTCGGTATCGCTGGTCAGTCCCAGCTCAAATTCCGCCTCATAGACCTTGTCGGTGCCGGTGATATCCGACACCAGCTTGGTGGCCTTTCCGGCACAGACCACGAGCACGCCCTCGGCCATGGGATCCAGCGTTCCCGTATGCCCTATTTTCTTTTCATGGAGAATGGCCCGGAGCCGCTTCGTCACATCAAAGCTGGTCCAGCCCTTCTCCTTGTATACATTTATAATTCCATCCATTATTTCGTATCCGCAGGACGTCTGCTCTGAAACTGCGGGTCGTCCATCTGCAGAGAAAGCTGCTTCATGACATTGTTCAGCACATCACGATAGGAGCCCTGCAGGGTGCAGCCGGCCGCCATTTTATGGCCGCCGCCGCCGAAGGCCTGGGCCACCCTGGAGACATCCAGCATGGGATTGTTGGAGCGAAGGCTCACCTTGTAGATCTGGTTTCCCACCTCATAGGCAAAAACCGCGCCGTCCACATCCCGGGTCTCCCGCATGGTGCCGACGATGCCGTCAATGTCCTTGGTGCTCACATGATAGAAATGCATGTCCTTCATGGTCAGCCATCCGGCAAGAATCCGCTTCTCCATCAGCAGCATGCTCTCCATCAGCACACGCCCGGTCACCTGCTGCTGTACATAGCTCCGCATATAGAAGCTGTCGTCGATGATGCTGCCGAAATCCACTCCCAGGCTCATCAGGAAGCCCGCGATCTCCATGGTATGCTGTGAGGTGCAGGAGTACTTGAACACACCCGTGTCGTGCACGAGACCCGTATAAAGACAGGTCGCCGCATCCAAATCAATGTCCTCCCGCTCCATCAGGTCAAACACCACCTCACAGGTGCTGGAGGCCTCCGGAAAAATCGAAGCATGCGCATATCTTGTGTCGTTCGTCACATGATGATCCGCCACATAGAGCTCTGCCGCATTCTTCGCCAGAACACCGTAGTCCCCCAGCCGGTCGAAGCCCGCACAGTCACACATGATGCAGAGGTCGTATTTTCGCTCTGACGGGATGTGGATAATGCTGTCGAAGCCCGGCAGATAGGCGAATTTCGCATTTGCCTCCTGAAGATAAACATTAACCCGCTTCTCCGGGAACCGCTTCTTGATATAGGCTCTGGTGCCCAGGGTAGAACCCAGACAGTCGCCGTCCGGGTTCGTATGTCCCACAATGCAGATGTCCTCTGCCGCCTGAATCAGCTGATTAAACTCCTCTTTCATGGCTTTCAGAAATCCTCTTCCTCATCATCTGCATACATATTGTCGGCATTCACCGGAAGACCCACGGGACGCTCTGCATCCTCGCGGCTCACCTTGCCGATCAGTGCATCCATTCGTGCACCGTACTCCACGGAATGATCCGCCTTGAACTGAAGCTCCGGTGTATGCCGAAGATTCAGGCCCTGGGCCAGACCGCGGCGCAGGAAGCCTGCCGCCGCCCGAAGTCCCTCCAGGGTTCTGTCCATGGCATTCTCGTCGCCCAGCACCGAAACATAGACCTTGCAGTACTGAAGATCCGGGGTGAGCTCCACCCCGGTCAGATTGGTCATGGGCGAAACCCGGGGATCCTTCACATCCCGGATGAGGGTGGACAGCTCACGCCGCACATCCTCATTTCGTCTCTGATATTTAAAATTCTGTTTTTTCAACGCTTAACCTCTTCCATTACATAGACCTCGATCTGGTCATCCACCTGAAGATCGGAGAAGCCCTCGAAGACAAGTCCGCACTCGTAGCCGGTCTTGACTTCCTTCACATCGTCCTTGAATCTCTTCACAGATGCAATCTCACCCTCGAAGATCTGCTCCTCGCCGCGGGTGATTCTGGCCTTGGCGCCGCGCTGTACCATACCGTCAAGCACATAGGAGCCGGCAATGGTGCCCACACCGGAGGACTTGAAGATCTGCCGGATCACAGCGTGACCGATCACCTTCTCCTCGTATACCGGCGCCAGCATGCCCTTCATGGCATTCTCGATATCCTCGATGGCCTTGTAGATAATGTTGTAGAGACGCACATCCACGTGCTCGCGGTCTGCGGTTTCCTTCGCCGTAGCATCCGGCTTCACGTCGAAGCCGATGACGATGGCGTTGGAAGCACTTGCCAGAGTCACATCGGACTCGTTGATGGCACCTACGCCGGAGTGGATCACCTTGACCTGAACCTCGTCGTTCTTGATCTTCTCCAGGGAATCCTTCACGGCCTCCACAGAGCCCTGTACATCGGCCTTGACGATGATCGGCAGCTCCTTGATCTCGCCGGCCTTGATCTGGTCGAAGAGAGCATCCAGAGAAACCTTCTTCTTGGACTCCTCCACCATTCTCTGCTTGTTCTCGGTGACGAAAGCGGAAGCATAGGCCTTGGCCTCCTTCTCGTTGTCCTTCACCTGGAAGATCTCACCCGCATTGGGTACGGAGTTCAGACCCAGAATCTCCACCGGCATGGACGGTGTCGCCTTCTTGATGCGCTCGCCCTTGTCATCGATCATGGCACGAACCTTGCCGTAGGCAGAGCCTACCGCCACGACGTCACCCACATGCAGCGTACCCTTCTGTACCAGAAGACGTGCCACAGAGCCGCGTCCCTTGTCCAGCTCGGCCTCGATCACCACGCCGTAGGCCTTTCTGTTCGGGTTGGCCTTCAGCTCCATCACATCGGCCTCCAGGGCAATGTTCTCCAACAGGTTGTCCAGGCCCTCGCCGGTCTTTGCGGATACCGGACAGCAGATGATATCTCCGCCGTAATCCTCCGGCACCAGGTTGTACTGCATCAGCTCCTGCTTTACGCGCTCCGGATTTGCCGTCGGCTTATCGATCTTGTTGATGGCCACGATCACCTGGGTGTTGGCAGCCTTTGCATGGTTGATGGCCTCAACGGTCTGCGGCATGATGCCGTCGTCGGCAGCCACCACCAGTACAGCGATATCGGTGGACTGGGCACCGCGCATACGCATGGCAGTGAAGGCCTCATGGCCCGGCGTATCCAGGAATGTGATGATACGATCCTCGCCGTTGACATTTACCTTTACCTGGTAAGCACCGATGGACTGGGTGATGCCGCCGTGCTCGTGGGAGGTGACATTGGTATTCCGGATCGCATCCAGGATGGAGGTCTTACCATGGTCAACGTGACCCATGACGCAGACAACGGGCGGTCTGGAAACCAGATCCTCCTCGGCATCCTCTTCGCTGTCCTTCACCATCTCGGCGATGACATCGATCTTCTCCTCCTGCTCGCAGAGAATGTCATACTCAACCGCAATGTTCTCTGCCTCCTCATAGCTGAGCTCGGAGTTCAGTGTTACCAGCTTGCCCTGCATGAAGAGCTTCTTGATGATCTCAGCCGGCTTCAGCTTCATCTTGTCGCTGAGCTCCTTGATGGTAATGGACTCCGGAATGGTGATGGACTTGATCTCCTCCTCAACCGGCTTCACTACCTCCGGCTTAATGAAGGCACCCTTGCCATTCTTTCTCGGCCCCTTGTGTACGTTCTGATCATCTCTCTCGTAGCTCTGCTGTGCACCGTACTTGTTCTGCTTTCTGGTGTTCCGGTTCTTCTGAGAAATAGCTGCCTTCTCATTCTCGAAGCTCTTGCCGCCGTAGGTCTTCTTCTGCGGCTTTGCAGCATCATGCCGCTGGGTATTCTTCTTCTCTACGATATCCGGCGCTGCCTGCGCACTGTCCTTTCTCGGCGCAAAGCCTCTGCGCTCGCCGTTCTGCGGTCTCTGCTGACCGTCCGGACGCGGGCCTCTTCTGTCTCCGGTCTGCGGACGTCCGTTTCCGGTTCTCGGGCCGCGGTCTCCCTGCGGACGCGCACCGTCGCGGCGCTCGCCGAAGCTTCTCCGCTCACCGGTCTGCGGGCGTGCCGGACGGGCATCTCTGCTCTGTGCCGGTCTCTGGGTCTCAGCGGGCTTCTTCTCTGCCAGCTGTGCCTTTGCCAGACGCTCACGCTCCTCACGGGCCTTCGCCTCTGCCTCCTGCTGCTTTCTCAGCTCCTCGGCAGCCTGGCGCTCGCGCTCCAGACGAAGTGCCTCTTCCTTACGCTCTCTCTCCTCTTCCTGACGCTGGATCTCGTTCAGCTCACGAAGGGTCTTTACCCGTGCCGTTCCCGGAGGCAGCGGCCGTCCGTTCGGAGACTTTCTCTGCGCCGGCTTCTCAGCTGTCTTCTCACCGCTCTTCGCCTTATCTGAAAAGCGACTGCCGAGCGGATGATTCTTATGATTTACGGAATTCTGTGAGTGGAACACAACAGCAAGCTTCTTTTTCTTCGGAGCCGCATTCTCCTTCGGGGCATTGCCCTTTTCATTCCTGCCGTTTGTTCCGTTCTCTCTCATTTCATCTGCCATTCACACTACCTCCGTCCAAAATACGTTTCATCTGCTCTGCAAAGCCATCATCCTCCACGGCGATGGATGAGCGTTCCTCTCTTCCCATGGCGTGCCCCAGGTCCTCCTTCGTGCCGTAAACGCAGAAGGGGATTTCCCGATATGTCGTCATGTTCCGGAATTTCTTCTTGGTATTCTCTGATGCATCCTCCGGAACGATCACCAGTCTGGCCCGCCCCTCCTTCACGGATTTCTCCGCGGAGAATTCGCCGGACCGTATTTTGCCGGCCCGCATAGCGAGCCCCAAAAGTCCATAAAATCTATTCTGCAAGCTGTTCAAGCTCCTCCCGAAGCTGCCGGTAGATCTGACTGTCCACCTCTGCCTTAAAGGATCTCTGCAGCGCCTTCCGTTTTTCTGCCTTTTCCAGGCAGTCCGGATTCATGCAAATGTAGGCGCCGCGGCCGTTCTTTCTGCCGCTCGGGTCCAGAGAAAACACCCCCTCCGGACTCCGCACAATGCGCAGCAGTTCGCTTTTATCCTTTTTCAATCCACAGCCGATACAGCTTCTCTGTGGTATTTTCTTCATTCCTCTGCTGTATCCTCATCCGCTGCAGCAGCTTCCTCTGCCGCAGTCTCCTCAGACTCGTCATAAGCCGCATCCTCATCGTAGTCTGCAGTCTCATCGTAGTCTGCATCCTCCTCATCGGCCTCCTCGAAGCTGCCCTCTCCGTGATAGTCAATGCCCATCTCGTCGAATACACCCTGCTCCTGTGCCTGAGACTCAGACTTGATGTCGATCTTGTAGCCGGTCAGCTTGGCTGCCAGGCGGGCATTCTGTCCTTCCTTGCCGATGGCCAGTGACAGCTGTGTATCCGGCACGATGACCATGGCATCCTTGTTGTCCTGGTCTGCGATCACGGCGATGACCTTTGCCGGTGACAGCGCATTCTCAATGAGGTAAGCCGGGTTCTCATCATAGTTGATGATATCGATCTTCTCACCCCGAAGCTCTTCAACCACGGAGTTCACACGAGTTCCGTTCAGACCGACGCAGGCACCTACCGGATCCACATCCGGATCATGGGAAAGCACTGCCATCTTGGTTCTGGAGCCGGCCTCACGGGCAATGGCCTTGATCTCTACGATACCCTCACGAACCTCGGAAACCTCTTCCTCGAAGAGACGCTTCACCAGCTCCGGATGGGTTCTGGAAATCATCACGCGCGGGCCTCTCTGAGAATCCCGCACCTCAACCACATATACCTTGATGCGGTCGTTGGGCTCCAGGGTCTCGCCCCGTACCTGCTCGTTCTCGGAGAGATAGCCGTCCACCTTTCCGAGATTCACGATCACGGACTTGCCGGTATCCCGCTCCACAGTGCCGGTAACCACTTCCTTCTCCATGGAATAGTACTCATTGTACAGAAGCTTGCGCTCTTCCTCGCGGATCTTCTGGACAATAACGCCCTTTGCGTTCTGGGCCGCGATACGGCTGAAGCTCTTGGAATCGATGGGAACCTGCACGATCTCTCCCAGCTCATACTTAGGATCCAGCATCTTCGCCTCAATCAGGGAAATCTCCGCAATGGGGTTTGTCACCTTCTCCACCACCGTCTTGTCTGCGATCACAGAATAATCGCAGGTATCCGGATTCATGTTCACACGCACATTGTCCGCTGTGCCGAAGTGGTTCTTGCAGGCTGTCTGCAGAGATACCTCGATGGCCTCGATCAGGGTCTGCTTTGAAATACCCTTTTCCTTCTCCAGCAGCTCAAGTGCCTCCTTCAGTTCTGTATTCATCTTCTTTTGTCCTCCTATATCTCATCGCTCCCGCAGAGCGTGATTTCTACTTATATAATTATTCTGCAGACTCTTCGCCGTTTTCTTCCGCTTCTTCAACGGGCTCCTCATTCGCCGGATTCTTGAAGCCGAGGGAGCAGACCTCCAGCATATACTCCTCATCAATGAAGTCTTCCTTGTCCAGCCACTTGGAAAGCCGCCGGGACACTGCCGCACAGTCATTGACCGTCATATCCGCCCCGTCCGTCCGGCAAATGAAGGCACGCAGAAAATGTGTGCCGCTCTCCACCGTGAAGGTGACGCTGTCCAGCTCATATCCCATCTCAGGCAGGATCGAGTGCAAATAGTTTTCTACTCTCTCAGTATACATGGCAATCTCCCGGCACAGGCAATACCCGCGCAATCATACTCCGTGATATCAAGCAAAAGGAGCAAGCGAATCGCCTGCTCCTCTAACTAGTCAATCAATAACATACACACTATAGCACGCACCCGGGGTGAATGCAAGTGTTTTTACGCAAAGTCCCATTACTCCTTGCTGTTCAGCAGCATCGGAATCTCGGCAAGAGACACGATGCGGTAGCGGAATTCCGCTCTGGAGCCGGCATTCTCCTTCAGCTTTCTGGCAATACGCTGGTAGATGATGCCGCAGTCCTCCTTCTTGGTGCCGATCAGCAGCACCAGATACTGGGATGCGGAATACTTCGTATAAACATCGCCCTGACGAAGGCCGTCGGAAAGAGCCTTCTGCAGCGCCTCCGCTCTGGTGGCCAGCTTCTCCTGGTTGGTGATGGGCTTGCCCTCATAATCCACAAGGGTACAGAGCATCATGAAAATGCTGCTGCCCCGACGCGCCAGGTTGCGCCGCAGCACATGGTACACGTCCACGAAGCTGGAAAAGGCACAGTAGTAAGAGCCCACATGATGATTCTCATTGCTCCGCTTCAGCGCTGCATCCCGGCGCAGAATGCTGGTCTGGATCTCTTCGATGTCGTCACTGGTGACCTTCACATCGTCATAGATCCGGTTGTAGCAGTCAAGCAGCTCGTCCGGAAGGGGAACCTCCAGCTCCTCCAGATAGTACTTGGCGGTCTTGTTGTAGAGCTCGTAGGCCTCCTTGAACTCGCCCTTCAGAATCAGCGCATCGATCACCTGAATCTGCCAGCCTCTGTCGGGGTAAATGACATTGGCCTTCTTGTACAGCTTGTGCAGTGCATCGTAGTCTGCCCGCTCGCGGTAATGATGGCCCAGGAAATCCACGAGCAGCTCATAGCTCCGGCGGAGCTGTACACTCTCGATGATGACCCAGTAATCGGTGGAGAAGTCCGGCAGAAGCTCGCCCTTATAGAGCTCAAAGGCCTGCTGATAGAGCGCTGCCTTTTCCTCCTCATCCGTGCTCTTCTCTGCCTTTGCGCAGAGATCCCGGAAGTCGAAAAGATCCACCTCGATCTCATAGCCGGGGATATCCTCCAGAGAATAAACGCCCTTCTTTCCTTCGATGAACTTCTTGCCCGGTACACCGCCCTTCTTCAGCTGTGTACGCGCCTGGTGCAGAAGATTGTTCAGGCTGTTGTTCTCATCCAGCAGATCCTTATAGCCGAAAACGCCGTCAATCAGCTCACGCTTGGTGATGCCGTTTTCCTTATTCATAATAACGATCTGCAGGAGCTTCAGAAAGTTCGCCTTGTTGTTGGTGCCAAGGCCAACCTGCTGGTCATCCACCATCATGGAAAACCGCCCCAACATCTCTATGTAGATCTTATGCTTATCTCCGCTCATAGCTTCTCCCATCTGAATCCTTGCTTTCATTCAGCTTTTGCCGCTGTGTTTCTACTATAATCGCAAAATGCCCACTTGTAAACATAAAAACGAATGAAAAGCATGTAAATTTAAGAGCAGGCCTGTCAGACCTGCTCTTCTGTAATGGTAGTATTCTTTTATTCCGCAAGGCTCGCTGCCACAAGGCCCGTGAAAAGCGGATGGGCATTGGTGGGACGGGACTTGAATTCCGGATGCGCCTGGGTGCCCAGGTAGAAGGGATGGTCCTTCAGCTCGATCATCTCCACGATCCGCTTGTCCGGAGACATACCCGGCAGCATCATGCCCGCTGCCCGGAGCTGATCGCGATAATCGTTGTTCACCTCATAGCGGTGACGATGCCGCTCGGAAATCTCCGCTGCACCGTAAAGGGCTCTGGCCTTTGTGCCTTCCTCCAGCACGCAGGGATATGCACCGAGACGCATGGTGCCGCCCAGATCCGTCACATCCTCCTGCTCCTTCATGAGGTGGATCACCGGATGGATGGTGTTGGGATCGAACTCTGCAGAGTTGGCATCATGGAAGTTCAGCACATTTCTTGCGAATTCAATGATGGCGATCTGCATGCCGAGGCAGATGCCGAGGTAAGGAATGCGGTTCTCACGGGCATACTGTGCCGCCTGAACCATGCCTTCGATGCCGCGGTTGCCGAAGCCGCCGGGGATCAGCACGCCCTTCACGCCGGCAAGAAGCTCTGCAGCACCCTTCGCCTCGATCTCCTCAGAATCCACCCAGCGAATGTTCACCTTCGCATGGTTGGCAATGCCGCCGTGCTTCAGTGCCTCTGCCACACTGATGTAGGCATCATGCAGCTGTGTGTACTTTCCGACAATGGCAATCTCTGTTTCCTTCGCCGGATGACGGAGCTTGTCCAGCATCTCGTTCCAGTCGGTCAGATCCGGCTCCGGACAGGGCAGGTGCAGGCACTCGAGAACGGCCTGTGCCAGCTGCTCCTGCTCCATGAGAAGAGGAACCTCATAGATATACTCTGCATTGGTGTTCTGCAGCACATGGTTGCAGGGCACATTACAGAACAGCGCGATCTTGTCCTTGATATCCTTCGGAATGTCATACTCGGTACGGCAAACCAGAATGTCTGCCTGAAGGCCGAGGTGCTGCAGCTCACGCACGCTCATCTGGGTGGGCTTGGTCTTCAGCTCGCCGGAGGCATGAAGATACGGCACCAGCGTCACATGGATCATGATGGCATTCTCTGCACCCTTATCCTGCCGGAACTGACGAATGGCCTCCAGGAAGGGCTGGGACTCGATATCACCTACCGTGCCGCCCACCTCAATGATGGCAATTCTATCCTCCTCCGGATCCTCGGAACGGAAGAAGCTGTTCTTGATCTCGTTGGTGATGTGCGGAATCACCTGCACAGTGCCGCCGCCGAAGTCGCCGTGACGCTCCTTGTTCAGCACAGACCAGTAAATTTTGCCGGAGGTGACATTGGCCTTCTTGTTCAGGCTCTCATCAATAAAACGCTCATAGTGGCCGAGGTCAAGATCCGTCTCCGTGCCGTCGTCTGTTACGAAAACCTCACCATGCTGGATGGGATTCATGGTACCCGGGTCAATGTTGATATACGGGTCAAACTTCTGCATGGTCACCTTGTAGCCGCGGGCCTTCAGAAGACGGCCGAGAGATGCTGCCGTGATTCCCTTTCCGAGGCCGGATACCACGCCGCCAGTTACAAATACATACTTAATCATAGAGTCCCTCCGGTATGATGCTGAGTTGATGCGATGATCTGAAACCTGCAAATAGTAAAACATAAGTAACTGTTTAGCACCGCATCGCCACATCGCTTCGCGATGCGCGATGTAGCGGTTCAGAGGCGCTCCGCGCCTCGACCGCCACTGGAAAAAGCATATAAACGCCTCGCCGAGCAAGCTCAGCTCGACATTTAATAGCTTTTTCCAGTGGTGCTAAACAATTACAAACAGAAAGACTATACCGCAAGCCCCGCCGTCTGTAAAGCACTTTTATACCCTGTCCGCTGTACTAGAAGTCGTACTGTACAGCCTTCTTCAGGGCTTCCGCTGCTGCGGGACTTTCAAAGGCCTCGATGAGCGCGAAGCCCAGCGCCAGGGCATAGCCCAGTCCCCGGGCGGTGAAGAACTGTCCGTCTCTCACCACGCCCTCTCCGGTATAGCTTGCACCGGCAAGCTCTCCCTCAAAGCCCGGATAGCAGGTGGCATTTTTGCCCTTAAGCAGTCCCAGCACGCCGAACACCGAGGGCGCTGCGCAGATGGCTGCCAGGGGCTTTCCTTCTGCGGCATGCGCCTTCAGCATCATGCAGAGCTTCTCACAGTCCTTGAAATTCTGCGTGCCCACCGCACCGCCGGGCAGGAACAGCAGCTCCGCCTCGCCGACATTAACCTTCTCCACTGTCGTATCGCAGACGATCTCCACGCCGTGGGCCGAGTGAATGTGGGTATCCTGATTGATGGATACGGTCGTCACCTCGAACTTCGCCCGCCGCAGAAGATCCACCACGCTCAGGCACTCCACCTCTTCTGTTCCGTCTGCCATAAATGCATATACCTTCATGTTCTGCCTCCTGTCTGCCGAATGTCTTTTCAGATTTTCAGAATTTCATCGTAGCTGTGTAGAATCATAACATAAAATCCGGGTTTCCGACATAAAAAAACTCCCTGCCGAAGCAGAGAGTTTTTTCGCAAGGGCCCATCCCGATGGACATCCCCACTGAGCCCATCGGATAATGATTAATCCGACCGCAGTGCATCGATGGGATTCAGGCTGGCGGCCCGCTTCGCCGGCATGTAGCCGAAGATGAGACCGATGGCCACAGATACCGAGAAGGACACCAGGATGGAGCCGAAGGAGGCGCTGGCGCTGATGCCCATGATCTGCCCCGCCACCTTCGTGGCAATGCAGCCGATAACGATGCCGATGACACCGCCCAGAGAGCTGGTCACGGCTGCCTCGATGACGAACTGGGTCAGAATGGTATGCCGCTTCGCGCCCAGGGACTTCCGGATACCGATTTCACGGGTACGCTCGGTAACGGATACCAGCATGATGTTCATGACGCCCACGCCGGCCACCAGCAGGGAAATGCCGGCAATGCCGCCGATCATGAGGGACATGGTGCTGACCATCTCGTTCATGGAATCCAGAAGCTCGGACATGGCCGTCACGGAATAGAGATCCGAATCCTTGAAGATGGTATACAGATAATCCTCAATGTAGCCCTTTATGGTCACCGCATCGCTGATCTTGTCCTGCGGCACCGTAAAGGTATAGTTGTTGATCTGCCCGTTCCGGGACAGCTTCACGGCCGAGGAATAGGGAATGTAGACGAAGTCATCGGATCCGCCCTCCTCGAGGTCCTCGGATTCGCTGGTCTGCCGTTCCACCACACCCACGATGGTGAAGCTCTGGCCGTTGATCTTGATGGTCTGGTCCATGGCCGAATCCGCCGAGCCGAAATAGGTCTGGGCCACATAGAGACCGACAACCGCCACCTTCTGCCGGGAGGCAATGTCCGCGTACTGAATGAAGCGCCCGTTGCTGAGGTTTTCATCCAGAATGTCGAGATACTCCTCCGACACACCGGTCACCTGCGTGGTGGTGGAGTTCTCATTGCCCACCTTCACCGCGCCCTGCACCGTTACCGTGGGGGACAGATGACTGAAGTACTGGGTGTTCTCCTCATAGTACTCATACATTTCATCCACGGAAACGGAACGGCTGGACAGGTTGATGACATTCACCGTGATCCGGTTGGTGCCCATGCTGGCGAAGCTTTCCGTCATATAGCTCAGCTCGCCGTTGACAATACCCACCAGGGTAATGACGGCGCCCACGCCGATGATGATGCCCAGCATGGTCAGGAAGGACCGCATTTTGTTGGCCCATATGCTCTTGATGGCAAGATTAAATGAGTTTAGCATATTCCTCCGCACTTCCGTCGTAAACGATCCTGCCGTCACTGATACGCACAATGCGCTTCGCTTCCAGCGCGATCGAATTGTCATGGGTGATCATCACTACCGTATTGCCCTCTTCGTTGATCTGCTTGAGAAAGCCCAGCACCTGCCGTGAGGTACGGGAATCGAGAGCGCCGGTGGGCTCATCCGCAAGGATCAGGGACGGATCTCCCGCCAGGGCTCTGGCGATGGATACTCTCTGCTGCTGGCCGCCGGAGAGCTGCAGGGGATGCTGCATGCACTTGTCTCCGAGGCCGACGCGCTCCAGCTGCTTTCTGGCCCGCTCCCGGCGCTCCTCCTTGCTGTATCCTGCATACAGAAGCGGCAGAGCAACATTGTCCAGAAGGGTATCCTTGGGCAAAAGATTGTACTGCTGGAAAATGAAGCCGATCTTCCGGTTCCGGATCTCCGCCAGCTCATCATCCGACATGTGGCTCACATCCTCGCCGCTGATATAGTACTCACCGCTGGTGGGCACATCCAGGGCGCCGATGATGTTCATAAGTGTGGACTTGCCGGAACCGGATTTGCCCACGATGGCCACAAACTCACCCTGATAGACATTCAGGGAAATGCCGTCATTGGCCCGGATCTCCTCGGTGCCCATCTGGTAGATCTTGTAAATGTCCCGGAGCTTCAGAAGCGGCTCCTCGCCCTCATGTCCGGAAGGAATGTGAATCGCCTGCGTTCCTGCCTTCGCCGCGGCCTGTGCAAGTCGCTCGATCTCATCGTAGCGCTCTGCCTCAGGATCCTCTTCCTCCTGGGAGAAGCCGCCGGCATTCTCCGCCGGCACCTTGCTCTCTTCTCCCGCTGTCGCTGCGTTGTCTGCCGCTGCCGCTGCGCTGTTTGCCGCAGGCTGCTTCACTTCCGCTTCGGCTGCCGGCCGGGCAGACAATGCTGTTTTTTCATCCTTTTTCATGCATTACCTCCGGCGCTTAGCCCATCGGGCCGCCGCCACCGCCGCCACCGGGGCCGCCTCCGCCGGGAGCACCGCCTCCGCCGCCGGGACCGCCTCCTTCACCGCCGGGGCCGCCCATGCCGCCCATCATCATATCGCTGCTGTCGCTGGATACAGTGGACTGGCTCACATAAACGGTGTCGCCGACGGACAGGTTGCCGGAGGTGATCTGCACGTAGCTGCTGTTGGAGAGGCCTGTCGTTACCTTCACGGCATGGAAGCCCTCCGGTACCCGGCTGTCTGCCACCTTCTCCGCATCGGCAGCATTATCCTTCGCATCCTGATTGCCTGCCGGTGCCTCGGCCTGTGCAGGTGCCTCGCCCGCAGCAGGTGTCTTGCCATCTGCCGTATCGTCAGCAGCTTCTGCCTTAGTCTCCCCTGTCTTCTTGCTGCCGGCGCTGTCCTTCACATAGACCACGTCACCGCGCTGCAGTGCATCCACCGGAATTACGATCGCATCCTCCGCAGAATCCAGCACGATCACGCCGTCCACATTCATGCCGGGCAGAAGATCGCCGTACTCTGTCAATGTAACGGTCACCGGATAATAGGTAACACCGTTGGAGGTCGTGCCTTCCATGGAAACGTTGGTGACCTCACCGGTAAAGGTCTGATCCGAGAAGGCATCGGCTGTGACATTAACGGTCTGTCCCACCTTCACGTTGGAAATATCCAGCTCATCGATGTTCATCTGGAAGGTCACGGCAGAGAGATCATAGATCACCGCCAGCGTCGTCGCGGAATTTCCGTTCTGCACCTTGTCGCCCACCTTGGTGTTCTTTGTCACCACGGTGCCGGAAATCGGTGCGGTAATGGTATAGTTATCCAAACTGTCGTTTGTGGTATCAACGTTGTTTTTGGCGTTCTCAAGATCGCTGTCCGCAGAATCCACCTTGTCCTGATAGGTATCCAGAATGTCCTTCACATCGGAAGCATTCAGGGTGAAGAGTGCCGTTCCCTCTGTCACATAGTCGCCCTCGTGGACGAGCACCTTCTCGATGGTGGCCTCGCCGGAAAGGTCGCTGGCATTGATGCTCACATCCTTCGCCGGGGTGAAGCTTGCATCACCGCAGGAAACGAGGCCGTTGATCTCCGCCGTTGCCGTATGGCTGCTGGTCAGACCGCCCGGATTATTCACCTGCACCGTAACATCTCTCACGATCTGTCCGCCGGTCAGGGTCTGGTCCATGGTGGCTACAGCCACAACGGTGCCCTGCAGCTGCTCCAGCGTGTCGGACAGTGTCAGCGTTGCCGTGCTGCCGACCGCGATCTGCTGTGCATCCTCGGACAGGAAGGGAATCGCTGCCTCCATCACGGAATCATTGTAGAGCTCCGCGATCTCGGTATTGCCGGACAGCTTCTGTCCCGCCTTCACCTTCAGGCTCTTGATGTAGCCGGTGGCTGTGGACTTATAGGTATTGCCGGACAGCTTCGCCGCCATCTTGCTGTAGTCCTCTGCGGCGGAATCATACTTCTTCTGAGACCGCTCCAGAGAGCTGTTGGCCAGACTTACCTTGGAGTCCACAGAGGTGGAATCGATCCGGTACATCACCTGTCCCTCCGTGACCTGGTCGCCCTCCTCGAAGTCTGCCGCAATCACATCGCCCTCCGCCATGGAGGTGATGTTGTAGGAGTCCTTCGGGGAAATGGTGCCGGATGCCGAGAGGGAGGAAACGATGGTCTGTGTGCTGACCTCCGCGGTCTTTACCTCGCTGCTGCCGCTCTCCGACTTTTTCTTCTTCAGGAAGAGGAATCCCGCAATGGCTGCTGCGATCACCAGCACCAGCAGAATGATCCATTTCTTCCCGCCTTTCTTATGCGGCTTCTTCAGGCCGCCGAGCTTAAATTTCATATGCCCCTCCGCGTGTTTTCATGGGTTGCCTGCATTATCCTCTTACTGCACGAAGGCAATGACTTCCTTCTCGCTGCTGCCGTCACTGCCGCTGGACATCTGCCATACGATGGTGATGTCGTCGTCCTTGTCCGCCGTGCCGTAAATGGAGAAGGCATACTGCATATCCGTGCTCTTGATGTAGTACTTCACGCCGTTCAGCAGGATATAGGTCGGGGTCATGACATTGGCCGAATCATAGTAGATCTCGAAGGAATCGCCGGTGGCCGTGCCCATGGTGCCGCTCTCGTTCTGATCGGAGTAAGCATAGACCGTCTTGGTGGAGGCATTGTAGTAGACCGCCACAGCCGCATAGCTCTCTGCCGCCGACTCGATATCGGTCACGGAAGCCTCCACGCCATTGAGATAGCAGGTAGCGGAGCTCTCCTTGAAGGGGATGATGGAATGCAGACTCTTGCCCGACTTCAGCACATACGGTCCCTTCAGGTTCGACTCCAGGGTCTCCAGCATGTTGAGCTCGTTGTCGCTGGTGAGGGAGAAGCCCAGCTGCTCGCCGTAAATGGTGTTGCTGGCCTTCGTCTTATTCTCATTCGCTGCCGTATTCGTCTTCAGAAGGTTATAGAAGAGATTGATGCAGTCCTGATAGCTCATGGTATCCGTCAGCGCCGTCTTCGCGATATCCTCGGAAAGTCCGATGGCCTGGGCCTTCGACACCCGGTTGGCCAGCTGGTTGCCGCTGAAATTCTCGTTCGTATAGCCCAGCAGCGCAAGACAGCCCTTCACCGCCTCACCGAAGGTCACGGTGTCGTCCGGCTTGAACTTGCCGCCCAGGAAGGCCGTCATCCAGCCCTGCTCCGTGGCGATGCGGATATAGGAGGCGTAGGCATCATCCTTCGCCACATCCGAGAACACGGCCACGTCGTTGTAGGCGCTCACCGAATTCCGGTAGCTGGAGGCCTTCACCAGCATCTTCGCAAATTCCTTCCGGGTGACATTGGTGGTTTCCTTCGTCACATCCACAGCATCTATAATGTTGGCACTCTTCACTGTCTTCTTCCGCATGGCGAAGGAGCTGGAGGCCAGCGCCGTCATGGGGCAGACCATAGCCACACTGCTGACCCCGGTCAGGACCGCCAGCGCGCCCGTCATCAATCGTCTGTTCATTCTCTTCTCCTCGTTATCCTTGTGCATTTCCGTCCTGTGTTGCATCCTTGTTCTGCATGACAGGATAATGTCTTCTTCCCGTACTGCTTAACAAGTCCAAAGTTTAAACAGAGGCGCTGAAACGAAGCTGAAAAAGACTGAAATGCGAAAAAAGACATAGAAAGTTCATAAACTATTGACGATGGGCTTCGCGACAGCTTAGCTGGCGGGTGCCCATCGTTGACGAAAAAAAGAATCCGTATCTGCAGGAAAATGCAGATACGGACAAGCGTAAAGGCTTATTCAGCTGTATCGGACGCGCTCAGGTATGTTTCTCAGCCCTGCGGCATCTCCCAGGCACTGTGGTCGGTGTGGAGAAGCGCCTCCGCCCGCTCGGACATGGGCTTGCCCAGATAGTCCTTATACAGGGTCTGTACGGCTTCATTTTCATGGGAGAAGCGCAGTGTATCTGCGGCATCCTGGCGATAGAGGGTCGGTGCCCGGAGTCCCGCCATCTCCTGCTGGTCGTGAATCGGCTGACCGCCGCCGCCGACACAGCCGCCGGGACAGGCCATAACCTCCACAAAGTCATAGTGCACTCTTCCCTTCTTCACCTGCTCGATCAGCCGGGAGGTGTTGCCGAGACCGTTCACCACCGCCACCTTCAGCTTCGTGCCGGCGATCTCAAATTCCGCTTCCTTCCAGCCCTCATTGCCCCGAACCTCCCGGAAGGCATCCGGATCCGGGTTCTCGCCCGTCACGAGGTAGTACGCAGAGCGCAGGGCCGCCTCCATGACGCCTCCTGTGGCGCCGAAGATATTGCCGGCACCGGAGCCGATGCCGAAGGGCAGATCCAGCTCAGTCTCCGTGAGCTCGGACGCCACGATATGCTCCGAGCGGATGAGCCGGTTCACCTCGCGGGTGGTCAGCACCACATCCACATCCGGGTCACCCTCGGCATCCTTCATGGTCGGCAGGGCGCACTCCGCCTTCTTCGCCACGCAGGGCATGATGGAAACGCAGAAGATCCTCGACGGATCCACGTTCAGCAGCTCCGCAAAATAGCTCTTCGCCACCGCACCGAACATCTGCTGCGGGGACTTCGCCGTGGACACCTGCGGGATCAGCTCCGGATAGTGCCCCTTCATGTAGCGGATCCAGCCCGGGCAGCAGCTCGTGAACATCGGCAGTTCCTTCGTCTCGCCCTTCTTCAGCTTCTCCAGGAACTCCGTGCCCTCCTCCATGATGGTGAGGTCCGCCGTGAAGTTCGTGTCGAAAACATAGTCGAAGCCCATGATCTTGAAGGCAGAAGCCAACCGCTGTACTGTCGCCTGCTCCGCACTGAGGCCGAATTCCTCGCCCCAGGCCGTCCGGATGGCCGGTGCGATCTGCGCGATCACGATCTTCTCCGGATCCTCCAGTGCCTCCAGCACCCGGTCGGTGTCGTCCCGCTCGCGAAGCGCACCCACCGGACAATGGGTGATGCACTGTCCGCAGAGGGCGCACTTGGAGTCCTCCAGGCGGTACACATTCCGCACATCCACCGTGGTCTTCGCACCGGTGTTCACCACATCCCAGATGTGGGAGTTCTGAATCTTGTCGCAGACCTGGATGCAGCGCATGCACTTGATGCACTTATCGTATTCCCGGATCAGGGGAAATGTCTTCGTGCCCTTCTCCCGGGGCAGCATCTTCTCAAAAGGCACGCCGAGGATGTTGAGGTCGTTCGCCACGCGCTGCAGCGTACAGTTGCCGGAGCGGGAGCAGATGGCACAATTCGTGTTGTGCTGGGACAGGATCAGCTCCACATTTGTCTTCCGGGCATCTCTGGCCTTCCGGGAATTGGTGCGGATCACCATGCCCTCCGCCACCGTGTTGTTGCAGGCGGTGAAGAGCCGGTCATAGCCCTCCACCTCCACCACGCAGACACGGCAGGCGCCGATCTCGTTGATCTCCTTCAAAAAGCAAAGCGTGGGAATGCGGATACCCGCTGCAGCAGCCGCATCCAGTATGGTGGTTCTCTCCGGTACGGAAACGGACTTTCCGTCAATTGTACAATTTACCATTTTGCTTCTCTGCCTCCCTTGAAAATACCATAACCGAAGTGATCGCAATGCAGGCAGCGGCCGGACTCCTGCCGTGCCTCCTCCTCTGTCATGCCGCACTCCATGAGCTTGAAGTCATGACATCTCTCCTGAGGCGGGCGCTCCATCATATTGATGCGGCCCGTGGGCTTGTGGTCGTCGAAGCGTACCGGCGGCAGCAGCACCTCGGAACGGATCTCGTGATGGAAGCCCAGGAATTCGTCAATGTTGGCGGCGGCCACCTTGCCGGCTGCGATGGCCTTGATGACCGTTGCCGGTCCGGTCACGCAGTCTCCTCCGGCGAAGATGCCGTCCTTCACATCACACTCTGAGGTATCCATGGCGCTGATTCTCGCGCCCTTCTCGATCTTGATGCCGCCGAACTCACCGAACTTCTGCGAATCGATGCCCTGTCCGATGGCCACCAGCACCCGGTCTGCGTGCATATGCACCTCAGGAAGGCTGGCCGGTACCGGGCTGGGACGCCCGCCGCGGATGGGGCCCACCATCTGGGGCTGCGCCACCAGCGCCGTGCAGTGCCCGTTCTCGTCCTTTTCGATCCGTACCGGCGCATGCAGCTCCACGATCTCGCAGCCGTCGGCGATGGCGCCCTCTACCTCCTCCGGGAGGGCCGTCATATCGTTCTTCCGCCGCCGGTAGGCCACCTTCACGGATCTTGCGCCGAGACGAATGGCGGAGCGGGCCACGTCCATGGCCACGTTGCCGCCGCCGACCACCACGCAGTCGAGGCCGGTGAAGTCCGGGTAATTGTCATCACCGATGGCACGCAGCATTTCCACGGCAGAGATCACGCCCTCGGCATCCTCTCCCTCGATGCCGATCTTCTTGTCGGTATGGGCGCCGATGGCGATATACATAGCATCATACTGCTCTCGCAGGTCCTCAATCAGGATGTCCTTTCCGATGGAGGTATTGCAGATGGTTTCGAAGCCCGCCTTCTTCAGTCCCTCGATCTCGTGATCCAGGATCTCCCGGGGCAGACGATAGGCCGGGATGCCGTAGCGCAGCATGCCGCCCAGCTGCTGCCGCTGCTCATAGACCGTCACATCGTGGCCCATGATGCTGAGATAGTAGGCTGCACTGAGACCGGAGGGGCCGCCGCCGATGACGGCGATCTTCTTGCCGGTGGACTTCATGCGTGTCGGTGCCGGCACCTCTCCCTCATGCTCCACGGCAAAGCGCTTCAGGCCGCGGATGTTCACGGGATCGTCCACCATGGTTCTACGGCAGCGCACCTCACAGGGATGCTCGCAGATGAGGCCGCAGACCGCCGGCAGGGGATTGTCCTTCCGGATGAGCTGCACGGCATCGTGGTAGCGTCCCTCATGCACCAGGGCAATGTAGCCGGGAATGTCCACATGGGCCGGACACTGGAACATGCAGGGCACCGGCTGGTTCTGCTTCGCCCGGCAGCGGCCGTGCTGAATGTGCTCCACATAGTCATCCCGGAAGCCCTTCACGCCCTTCAGCACCATCCGGGCCGCCTCAGAGCCGATGGCGCAGTCTGCGGAATAGTAAATGCTGGCCGCCGTCTTCTCGATGGTGTCCAATGTCGTCATGTCCGCACTGCCGTCCATTACCCGCTCAATGAGCCGCTCCAGCTGGGTCAGTCCCACCCGGCAGGGCACACATTTGCCGCAGGACTGGGCATGGCAGAGATGCAGAAAGGCCTCCGCCAGATCCACGGGGCAGAGACCCGGCTGAGAAGCCTGAATC
This sequence comes from Dysosmobacter segnis, assembly GCA_963616545.1. Taxonomy (GTDB): domain Bacteria; phylum Bacillota; class Clostridia; order Lachnospirales; family Lachnospiraceae; genus Oribacterium. Next base: position 20,832 of record CAVELT010000065.1, read on the forward strand.
CGCCGCTCGAGATCCTTGTAAAGCTCTTCCACAGTCTTCTGGGCATTGTTTTTCGTGTCAATACTTAACCTGCTCATAGCTCTCCTTTTTCTCCTGAATACTCCCCTGCAGAGCCTTTTCTGACCATAGGTTCTGCGTTTATCATACGCAAAGCATAGCATGCTTTGTGCAGGATATACAAGGCCAATTCTTATATCTAAGAGGTTTCGAAATACTTTTAACAAAAAACGCCCGGGCGGAGCGGAACTGCTCACGCCGGGGCGCGCCATGTACTCCCGAAAAGTATTTTATCGGAAACACACATATAAAAGAAATGGAATTGCTGTATCGCCAACTATTCCGGATCGGAATGTTTTAGTAGCCCACATAGCGAACCTGGGCATAGCCGTTGAAGGGAGCAAAATTGGCAGCGGCATGAATGGGCACATAGATGTCGATGTCGTTGCCCTTGATGGCACTGCCGGTATCCTCCGCCCGGAAGCGGCACCAGCCGTAGTCCGGCAGGTAAATGTCTACCCAGCTGCCGAGGGGGATTACATCCGGATCCACTGCGATGGTCTGCCCCGCCGTGGGGTATACACCGGAGGCCGTGGGACCTCCCGCATACTTGCCGCAGCAGATGCTGCAGGGACAATAGGCCGTCAGCCGGAAGGTGCCCAGATCCTGCCCCGGTACCGGTGCCGCCAGGCTCGTCATCGAAAAACCGAAGCTCATGAAGCTGCAGAGCAGCAGGAAAAGCGCCAGAACGCGCCGTGTTTTTTTCATCATTCTAAACTCCTGTTTCAGTAAAAGCAAAACTCTGTTTTCTCTTTCCCACGAAGTTTAGCACAACGGCGCGTTTTAGACAAGCTTCTCTTCCGAATCAGAAGCATCAGAAGCCGAGTCCGCCTCTGTCCAACTTCCTGGCGCGATTCTCAAGACGATTTTCCCGAGCCGACCTCATCCGGTCCAGAAGATCCTTTCCGGATTTTGCCTGGCCGGTGCTCTTCCGCGCAAGCTCCTTCACATCCTTGGCCTTGAACTTATCCTTGCTGCCATTGCTGATCGCCTTGGCATAATCCTTGGTGATCTTCTCTACCTCCTTCCTTGAATCTCTCTCCAGCTTTTCATCCAGCGCGTTCAGCACCTTGCCGTGTACATAATCCGCCTTCAGTGCCTTCGTCACCTCACGATCACTGAGATCTCTGGGATCACAGCCATAGAGCCTTGCCATCTGCTGCCGCTTTGTCTCCAGCTCTCTCTGATTCTGCTCCCTCCACGCCTGCTGGTACGCCGGATCCGGTCTCTTCCGCTTCCATGCGGTGAAGGCCAGAAGACCCACAATCAGCATCGGTGCATTGAAAGCCGCTACCAGCAGCACGCCGATGCCCAGCGGGTTACGGCTCATAGCACACATCACAGTTTCAATGGCGTTGGCAGACTTGTTCAGGAAGCTGAGCTTCGAAGGATCCTGATGCTTCTGATCAAACTCCCGTCCGGCTTCCTCGGCCACCTTCAGTCTGTAGTCCAGCAGCTGCTTTCCGTACTTATCACCATCCATGTCCTTAATGGCAAGGATGTTCTTGTAATGATCGAGCTTCTGCTCCGGAGACAGACGGCCCTCCTCCAGAAGCATCTGCGTTTTGATGAGTCCCGGAACAGAAATATTTCTTTCATCTATCTTGCCCAGCTTCTCCGGCAGAAGTGAGCGCAGCTCGTTTTCCGCCTGCTGATTCTTATTGAACTTATCCTGCAATACGTCCTGATCCAGCTCACTGATTTCCGTTTTGCTCCGCATGAGGTTATCGCTGAAAACAACATTGTTCTCATCTGTCAATTTCTTCAGACTTCCCTCATACTTCTCAAAAGCCTGTTTCTGCTTTTCAGACTCCACCGCAGCCGTCGGCTCTTTCTCTGCAGGCTTCTGCTCCGCAGACTTGATCTGTACATCGGTCGTTTTGTCGATGGTATTGTCGACCTTTTCCTTCTCTTTCTGATCTTCCGCTACGTTCTTCTTCTCCGCAGGATTGATCTCCACTTTGGCCACCTGTCTAATGACATTTTCTGCCTTCTCCTTCGGAGCTTCCACTGCAGCATTGATCTCTATGTCGGCAACTTTTTCTGCCTTCGAGACTTCCGCTGCAGGCTGCTTTTTCTCCCTCGCGTGATTGATCTGTACCTCGTTCGTTTGGACGATGGTATTGTCGATCTTTGCCTTCTCTTTCGGATCTTCCACTGCAGCCTTCTGCTCTACTACCGGTTCTTTCTCATGCTCTGCTTCAGGCAGCTTATTCTCTACTGCCTCAGTCTTTTTTTCTTCCTTTTTCTCCGGTTCCTTTGGTTCTTCTTTCTTTACCTCTTCCTTCTTTGGTTCTTCCTTCTTTACCTCTTCCTTCTCTGGCTGCTCCTGATTTTTGTTTGTCTTCCGAAACTTCAGCTTCTTCGCAGCCTTCCGAAATTTATCCTGGAACGTATCATTCCCCTGATAAATATTTTCCTTGCTGCTGCCTGTTACGATACTCCTCTGCTCTGATACATCCACATAATGCCATTCATCTTTTGTAGAGGACTTCGCATAATCAGCTACTATGTCTGACAGTTTCTTGGATTCTGCATCCAGAATTTTTAAACGTTCTTTTGAATCTGACACCTCTACATTCAATGCATCCTTAAAGCTGTTTAAACCATTTTCAAATTTCTCCAACTGTACATCCGCATTTGCAGCCGTACTGTCAAGATTCTGACTAAGCTTATTAATTTCATCAATTCTCGATTCAAACGAAGATAATTTCTCTGTACTCAGTGTCTTCTTGATTTCCTTGGCAATACCAGCAATCACCATCTTTTGAACATCGTATCTATCCTGCGGTTCAAAATGATACTCCTCATCCTCTTCAAGAGCACTGTCCTCATCCTTTTTCTGCGCGGGAACGGGAGCATTTACTGGCTGCTTTTTATTTTTATTGAATATTGCTCGGAAATTATGATTGCCTACTTGAATTTCAGACTCATTTTTCTTCTCCTCAGAATGTTTCTGCTTTTTTTCCTCTTCCTTTATCTCCTTCTGAAGCGCTTTAAATTCAGGATCAACATTAACGTCATTCTTTTCCCCCTGTTGCGAAAAAAATTTCCGAACTTTTTCCGCTTTTTCGATTGTCTTGTTTGCCTCCTTTTCAATTTTATACGTTGATAAAACCATGTCTAATGCATTGCCCATGGAATCAGGAACCTTCACATTTTTAAGTTCCTTGAATGTTTCTAATTCTGCTTCAGAAAGCACAGAACCGTATTGATTTCGGTTTTTTATTTTGTTTCTCAATAAGAATTTCTGTACCTGTTTTTCAACAAGTTCATCTGTTCTGTTTCTAAATTGTGAATACGTGGCTTTCAGCCCTTTAATGATTTCCTCCTCAGACATCACACAGAGTTTTTCGTACTCCGTTTTCTCCAAATCTACCCCAAATCTAATCTTCGACATCTGTCCATCCTCCTATATCATTTGCAAACCATCTTGCCTCTTGTTCTGTTTCTGGCTGTATCTTAACACAGCTTAAGACACAAATGGGACACATATTTTTATCGGAAAAGGGCTGCCGAAGCAAGGCCCCTCTTTATTCATCTTATTTACTTAAAGTCATGGTTCTCTCCATTTTTTTCTCCGGCTTTTCCAAAACAAGCTTTCTTTTCTGTCCTTTCGTCTTCTTGTCTTCTGTTTTTTGCTTTCCTTCCATCTTCTTCTCTTTCTTTATTTCTGTTTCTTTCTTTTTTTCCTGTTCTTCTATCTTGGCACGCTCTTTTTCTGCCTCTTTCTTTTTATGTGCCTGCGCCAGCATCAGAAGCTGCTGCATCAATCGCATTTTATCCTGCTGCCTCAATCTTTCAACCATCATGGCCTGTTCCTTCAGCTTCCGATGTGTGACTGCCAGCGCCTTTTGATACGCTTCTATCTGCGGATTATAGGTCGGCTGCTGCTCCGGCTGCTGTGCCGGTCTGTTCTCCAGATTGCTTCTCTCACTTTCCGGGAGCTTCTGATACAGATCCTGCACCAGGGTCTGACCGAAAGCAGACAGCACTGCCATGCCCAACGCCATAAAGGGATTCAGTCCCATAAGGATCATGCTGATGAACAGCAGCTTCGGATTTTTTGTAATATTGATCAGTATCGTATCAATGCCCTCCAGCTCATCCTTTTTTTCGATGAGCTCCGGCGTGACCTTCCGGTTCTGCTGATATTCTGTGCCGATATCCTGAATTACATCTGCACGCTCCTGCAGCAAAGCATCCTCAAACGCACCGTTCTGATGATTCATTGCTCTGGCATTCGCCAGATCCTGCAGATACGCCTGATACCGGTCCTCCGGAAGCAGCCCTTTATTTGCCATCTTTTCCTGATCAAGCAGCTGCTTCAGGATACTCCGGAGCACTTCTGCCTTGTTCGTCTTCGACTTCACATCGGTATTCTCTGTCGGTTCCGGCAGCATTTCCTGGACATTGTTTGTCCCCTTTTCAAAGGCAGCTGCTGTTTCACTGATCTTTTTCTCTGTCACAGCAATATTTTCCTTGCTCTCAGCTTCCTTCTTGGCACCTTCTAACCTCGGCATAATTCGTTCCTCCTATTATCTATTTTTTTCTTGACCTTTTCTTCTTGTCCCTATCCTACCACAAAGAGAGACACAGATGAGACACAAGCTGCAGCTAAAAAAAAGAGAGAAAGCCCTCTCTATTGAGCTTTCTCTCTTCTGTGCATTCTTTATCCATTCTATCTCTACAGCGACTTGCTCTTCCTCTCGCGCGCTGCACTCTTTATGGACCCTGCCTGTACGGTCTGCTGCATTGTCAGCCGGCTCTGCGCCTTTCTCTTATGCCGATACCAGCTCTTGATCCTGCTGCCGTCCTCCCGAAGACGGAGCTCCACGATCTCCATGGGCACCTGTGCCCGCTTGAGACCGCCGGCCTTGGCAATGCTGTCTCTCTCCAGCTGCTGCCGCGTATCCATGGGCAGCTGATGATAACGCAGGATCACCAGTGGCTTATTCATGGACACATAGCCCGCAACGCCGCTCATCATCTCCGATTCCCGGCTCCGGTCCAGAAGTCCCGACATCTGCTCCGTGGGCTGCGCGGAAATGCCGCACATGAGATTGTGGGTAGCATGCAGCGCCTTATTGAGACCGTTCAGGATGCCGCTGACGGAAGGGTTCTCCGCAAACAGACCGCCCAGCTTCTGCATCAGATTGTCATGGAAGCCCATAAGCTTATCCGCAAACTCCGGCTGCTGGTCGCTGCTCCGGATGGCAATGATATTGACGCGGAACTTCTCTTCCTCCTCCGGATTCAGCAGTCCCTCATCATGAAGCACCTGCTGCCGGATCATGTCCTGGGGCCGGATGCCGCTCAGCGCACCGTCTGCCGCCGGCTTATGCAGCATCCGGGCCGTCTGCAGGAAATCCTCTGTCTGCGTTTTCAGCATTTCCGCTTCCTTCGTCGTCAGCGTACCGCCGTCCATTGCATGCTTCCGGTACAGGGCATCAAAGGTACCGCAGAGCTTCCGGTACCTTGCTTCGTGCTCCCGGGCCAGGGTCTCTTCATCCACCGGCTCTGCCTCCGCGGCTGCCTGATTCTCTGCATATTCGTCAAAGCCCAATTCCTTAAAGATATCAAAATCATCATTATTTCCAGGTCCCGGCACGGTATTACCTCCTTCAGATCCAGTTTTTTCTTTCCTGTCCTTATGCTAACGCAGGGAGGGACACACTAGAGACACAGGCCTAGCTCAGACTGCTCTTCAGCCGGTCCCAGGTCATATCGGCAAAATTCTGACTGCTTTCCTCTTCTGCCTCGTTCTGCTGTGCGGAATCAAAATGCTTCGGAATCCATACCCGGGCATGGGTTCCCTTTCCGGGCACAGAGTCGATCTGCAGCTCACCCCCGCACATGGCCTTCAGCCGGTCTCCCACGCTCTCCATTCCCGTATGGGAACGCCCGTCGTCCTTCTTTACATTCTTGTCAAAGCCCACGCCGTCGTCATCCACCAGGATCTCCGTACCGTCCGGCAGCGCCCTTGTGGTAATGCTTACGGTTCCGCCGTCGATTTTCTTTCCGACACCGTGGCGCACCGCATTTTCCACCAGCGGCTGAACGGACAGGGCCGGAAGAATGAAGTCTGTCGTCCCGATGTGATACTCGATCTCCAGATCCTCCTCGAAGCGCATCTTCTCCAGCGCCAGATAGTTCCGGATGTGCCGAAGCTCAAATTCAAAGGGCACCAGCTCATTCTGCCGGAGAGAATCCAGGTTTCCCCGCATGTAGTCGGAGAAGCGGGTGATGGCCTCCTGGGCCTCCTTCGGGTTCTTGTCGCAGAGATAGTAAATGGCGTTCAGACAGTTGTACATGAAATGGGGCTGAATCTGGGACAGCATGACCTGAATCCGCATATTGCTGAGCTCCTTCTGCTGCTGCAGGATCTGCCGCTCCTGACTGTACATGGCCAGGGCCTGCTCCACCAGTGTCTGAAGGTAAAGCAGCAGCACCGAGGTCGTAATGGCAATGTTCAGGAAGGAGATGCCGTAGCAAAAGTACTGGATCACCATGGCCATGATCGGCAGAACCAGATAAAAGCAGAAAGCGCGGAGCTCGTTCTTATCAAACTTGTCCCGGTTGTCAAAAATGGCCCGGACATTCACCACAATGCCCAGGAGTCCCACCAGCTGGGTCAGCCAGTAGAGGCCGGCCCGATGATAGACGTTTTGCGCGTCAAAGTAGTAGCAGATGGGATAGAACTGCGTCAGCACCAGCACCGTCAGGTAAACAATACCCGTAATCCGCATGACGCGGACATTCCACCGGGGCGGCCTGCCGCCTGTCTGCAGGATCCGCTCGTTCAGATATTTTGTAAAGGTATACATCAGCAGGTAGGTCAGGCTGAATACGCAGAAATTGCTGATGCGCACCACCCAGAAGCCCGCCCGGCTTTCATTTCCGCGGAAGAGCCAGGCGGCACAGTCCGCTGCCAGCAGCAGGGAATTGAAGAAGAGCAGGAACATAAACAGGCTGTTCTGCTTCCACTGCTTCCGGCTGCGGATCCAGGACATGCTGACCGCTGCAATGAAGCAGAACACGCAGCCCCAGAGCTCCATAGCCACATGGGCATAGCCGATCATTGTCATCTCTATACTGCCTCCGGCTTATCTTGAATTTCGAATGTTGTAGATGCCCTTGCTGCTCTCTGCGGTGACCTTCACCCTGGCATCGCCGACATTTACACTCTGGAACAGGGTGAGGCCATAGCTGTTGGCTCCCTGCCAGTTGTCCACGATGGCGTCGCTCAGGAGCTCCGGACCGTGACTGATTTTGGCAATAAAGTACTGCATCACAGCATAGTCATAGTTCAGGATGCTGTTGCTGGTGCCGCTGCGGCTGCCCAGGCGGGTCATGAGATCCAGCTCATAGCCGTCGCCGAGAATGCTGAAGGACATGAGCTCCGTCTCCTTCTTGTTCTCGTCCAGAGAATAATAATGGACAGAACGGTTGTAGACGTGGAACACCCGCATGTTGGGGAAGTCCTTCTGAAGCTTCTCATTGATGCTGCTGAGCTCCGTCAGGAAGGACTCGGTATTCTGATACTGGCAGAACTGATCCGGCACGCCCACGGTGACACCCATGATGTCCAGGGTCCGCTTGGTCCAGACGCCGTTTCCGTCCACAAGGTAGCCGTCCGGTGTGACGCCGCCCTTCTGAACATTGCCGTTCTCATCATAATAAACGAAGCCGTTGGCGGCCTTCTCCCAACCCGCAAAGGCCGGCAGCGAGAAGCTCAGGGCCATGACCATCGCCGTCACGGCTGCCAGCATTTTCCTCTTTTTCATCGATTCTCCTCCTAGAGCCATCAGCTCTGTGTCTGCGCGGCCTCAACAATCCGCGTCAATGCCTCTTTCCAATATTTCTGCCACTGATCATTCCAGCTATTGCCGTATTCCTCGGAGAGCAGCTTCCGGGAATCATCCAGATCATGGAGATTCTTGATTGCCTCCAGCTTCGCCGCGCTGACGGCCTCCTTCTGCTTCGCCTCCAGCTCCGCAAGCTTCGTCTTCTCCTCATCGGAAAGCGCTGTGCCCTTGTTCTTCAGCGTACGCAGGCTCAGCTGCTCATCCGCACTCAGACGCAGCGTGCCGATCAGTGCTTCTGCCTCCTCCCAGGTGCTGCACTTGAGAAGCTGCAGCCGTATATCATCTGTATAGCTCAGGTTGCCCATGGAGGCGAAATACCTGAGACAGCGCTGCCGGATATAGTCCTCCAGGGAGTCTGCCGGATGCAGATCCTCCACCAGAGTGCTCATGTCAGCATTCCACTCGCTCTCCTGGATCTGCAGCTCGCTGCAGCGCAGATTCCGCAGCTTCTGCCGCCTCTGGGCCTCCTGATAGCTCTTGTCCGTGTCCGTCTTGATGGACACGCCGCTGTCGGACTGACTGCTGCTCTCTGTCTCCGCCTGGGCCGAACTGCTTTCTTTGCTCGTGCTGCTGTCCTTCGAGATCTTGATGCCGCTGTCCTGACTGTCCGCCGTATCTGCGCTGTCTGCCAGCTCCGGCCGGAGGGTGAGAATCAGATTTTCCACCGCACTCTGGTCATAGCAGCTCTCCAGCTGCGTCATGCTGTCCTCAGAAAGAGAGCCCTCCTTCAGACCCGACAGCCTGCAGAACAGGGAAACCGCCTCGCTCTTGCCGTTCTGTACCAGCTGCCGGTAGCGGATATACGCCCTTGCCTTGGTGGTATCTGCCCCGTAGCTCGTCAGCTGCCAGTAATTTGAAAGCCGCGTCAAAAAGGCACTGCTGTCCGTCAGCATGGACTGATACAGGCTCGTGTCCTTCTTCGCGAGACTCATCACCATATTGTAGCACATTTCCTTATCAAAAAGGGAGCGATGATACAGCTTCGCCCGATACAGATCTCCGGTGCTGTAGCTGTACTTGCTGCTGTCATAGCCGATAACAGAAATCTGCCTGCCGTCGGCAGAGGCATAGACCGCATAGCAGGGCATGGACGACAGCTGTACCGAGGCAATGTCTTCGGCCTTGTCCGCATTGTCTGCCCGCAGAATATCCGTCAGCACGAGTCCTCCCGTGACGCCGGCCGACAGTACCCGGAGGCGTGCCGATGTGCTGTCGCTCCCCGGCAGGACGGCAATGCTGTTGGCGCTCATGCTGTCCTGCAGCTCACTCTTCAGATCCACGCCGATGGTGCCGCCGGTATCCGTGCTCTCGGCGCCCGTGCTGGTCAGACTCTCATCCAGGGTATCGGAAACGTCAATGCTTTCCTCCTTGCTGCTGTCCTTTCCCTCCACATCATTCCGGCGGAAGTTGAAGCGCTGATTGCTGCTGCTGAATACGGCGTCCGGTGTTTTTCCCTTATCATTGATGTACGCCATGGCACTCTTATACTGCAGCACCCGCACCTCCTCGCCGGTGCACAGGAAGAGGTAGCTGCTGCCCTCATTGGCGTCATCCGCAGGCTGCAGGAACACTGCATTGCGAAGCGTACCCTTGACATCCACGTCCATATGCTTCTGGTCAACGTTGTTTTCCTGCAGGGTTCCGCTGGTTCTGGTGAGGGTTACCTTACCGGTATTGTCCCCTGTTGCCTGATACCAGTAGCGGAGATAGCCGTCTCCCATGGCCGGAATGATGCCGTCTGGTGTGTTCTCGCTGGTGAACCAGCTGGCGAAGCTCTTCTGCCGGATCCGCAGGTAATAGCCGGTGACAAAGTCTGCCGACTGCTCCTTCGTTTCATAGGTGTACTCGATTTCGTCGCTGTCATTGCCGCCGCCGTTCTCGGACCGCTCTGCCGCAGCAGAATCCGTATCGCCGCTGCTGTCCTCACCGTCACCGGCATCGCTGACCGGGGTCCGCACGGTATAGGTCCGCACCACCTTTTGTGTCACCGGTGTGATGTCCAGAAGAGATGAATCACTGGGGAAAAGGAAGGCCCGCTCCGCCTGATCCGAGGTTCTGTACTGAATGCGTCCCGCCAATGTCAGGTACTGTGGCGCGCCGTTCAGGATCTGCTTTGCCAAATCATTGTTCAAAAAGCGATAATTCTTAAGGTCGGCAGCACCGAAGCTCTGATAATTTGTCATCTTTGCCCCGACAGAAGCCAGCTCATAGTACTTTTGCTCCGTGGAATACATCAGCGACACGCTGAAGGAATTTTGTTCGCCGTTATAAGTATAGGTGCCGCCCTGATCCGGGTGTGCCTTCACAATATTCTCATAGGAATACTGTGAAAGAAGCCTCTCCTCGTCTGACGCATCTATAGGCACATCATTGTTCAGCTGGTTCCATTCCTGCAGCTGATCTGCCAGGGTCTCATTGCTGCTGAAAAAGCGGTTGTTGTCATTGTTTTCCGAATTGAAGCTGATGCCGAAGCAGCAGGTGATATAGCGGGCAGAATCGCTGTCGCTCTGCTTTTCTGCCAGCTCCTCCTCACTCATGTCCTTGGTGTTATCCACAGATTCCGCGCTCTGCTTGTCCGTCAGATAGAAGGACACATACTGGTCCAGACTGGAATCCGCCGTGGCCTCCAGAATGGAGATACCCGTATTCTCCGCCGTCCTGCCGCTGTTGGACATGGCCTGGTTGAAGGCCAGCACCAGCGCCGCGTTGATGTCTGTGGTGGCATCGAACACGCATTTTCTGCTGCTCTCATCGTAATGCCAGAAGTAGCCCATACCGCCGGCATAGAGATAATAACCGCTGCTGAGATACTCTCCGTTTTTCTGAACGATCTTATGCGCGAAGATGTCCGTCAGACTGTCTTCTGTCTGGAGACGGCTGCTGCCGTCCTTCAGCGTCACCATGAGCCGGGTGGTGCCGTTGTCATCGGTCTCCTCCTCGGCCCGGACCTGATCGGTCCAGGATTTGATGACCTGATAATTTTTATCCTCTGTGTCATACATCATGATGACCGTGGCCAGCTTGGTGTCTCCCCGCAGCGCGGATTCATTGTTTTGGCTCTGTACCGTCTTGGCCGTGCCGCTTGCCGGCATGCCGCCCCGACCTTCAGTATCCTCCAGTCCGTAGAGCACCTGATAGGCATAAATGGTGATCCGGTCATTGATGAGATCCAGGAGCTTGAAGCTCAGCATGGCCTTACTGAGATCCGTGCCCGTGGGCAGGATATAAAAGGCCTCGGTGCCGCCGATCTCGTACTTCTCCGTCTCCGCCGTGCGGATGCTGTCGTTCATGGCGTCCTCGTCTGCCTCTGCGGCAGCCGTGGTGCTCTCTGCCGGTACGGTTGACGATACGGCATCACCGCCCTTCATATTGGCCACAGAGCAGCCGGAAAGCGCAGACAGCGTGAGCAAAAGCGCCAGTGCCCATGCGGTAAGTCTTTTCATCTTGTGTTTTCTCATGTCTGCTTTTTCTCCTGTTCTCTGTGAAGTTTCTGCAAAAGCTGTACAAATACAGGGCAGCTTCTCCCGTCCTGTCCTCATACAGCCGCCGCAGATCCGAGATGCAGCGATGTGAATGGTTCAGCACCACATCGCGCATCGCTCTGCGATGCAGCGATGTGGTACTAAACAGTGAGCATCTTCTTATGCCTTGGTGGTGGACTGGGTGGTCACCTGTACACCGTTGTACCAGGACTCGAAAGCCGGCATACCTACCTTCAGTGCTGCCAGGAGAACGAAGATCAGAACGAAGCCGATCACCGCATTGGTCAGTGACTTCTTTGCCTTCTCTCTCTCCTGCGGCTCATCTGCCTTCGCCAGTCTGGCGCCGACAATGATGCAGTAGATGGCACCGATGGCAGCCACCAGAGCCAGTGCCGGTGACAGCGCCATATTGATGAGGCTTGTGATCGGCGTTCCCATGGTCTGGAACGGGTTTGTCTCCAGCAGAGTAAACATCAAATTGTACATAACTTCCTCCTTTCCGCACACTCAATGTGCTGATATAAAGGGCGGGCTGTTTCACAACAGTCCATCATATTCATCTTATCTTCCCGACAAGCATCTTTTTTCCGACCATCACAATACTGAGGAAGGCCGCCAGCCCCAGGAAGAAAATGCCCTTCAGCAAGGACGGCAGACGGCTCCGGCCCTTCAGCAGCACCACATAGCTTCGGCTGTTTCCGGCAGCGTCCTCCGCCGTCAGGCGGTAGACGCCGGTGCCGCTCAGACTGCCCTGAATGTTCTGCTGCTGATCCTGGCTCAGATGATAGTTCTCGCCGTTATGCTGCACCTCCACGGTGCAGGGCTCCGCAGAAGAAACCGACAGCGGGGATTTGGCAATGCTGTTCTCTCCCAGTCCCGTGAAGCTGAGCCGCGGCGGCGTCTCGTCCAGTGTAAAACGGAGCTCGTAGGGAATGTCATTTTCCAGAGAACGGAACTCGAAGACGTAGCTGCCGTCTCCCGGCAGGAAGTACCAGCTCCGCGGCTCCTCGCTGCGCTTTCCGTTTCGGCTGACAGCAGAGATCTGAAAGCCCTCCGGGGCCTGCACCAGCTCCAGGAGGTTGTTGACATTTTCACAGATTCGGAAATGCAGGGTAAACCTGTAGCTGTTCGTATTCTGCAGCTCCGTAGGGTTATCTGCATCATAGCTGGCCTCGCCGGTTTCCAGCAGCTGCAGGGTATAGCTTCCCGGCTCTGTCAGCTCCTTGGAGAGCGCGTACTGATCCTCGCCGTCCTTCGTACAGCTCTGGAGCAGCATGTTCTCCGGCAGCACCAGCCGTACCGTCTGGGTGGTCACGGCAGTGTTGGGCACACTCACGGCGAAGCGGCTGCCGTCCGGCAGCGTATAGGTATACATGCCGGTGGCTTCATGATAGCCCAGGACCAGATCAGGATCCTCTATAATAGCAAATGCCGTATCCACATCACCGGTGCTGTAGAGATCATCCATCTGATCCGTATAGGCGGCTGCCGCATCGTCACTCATGCCGTTGGGCAGCTGCTGCAGCTCCGCAGCCTCGCTTTCGCTGAGACTCTGGGTCTCAAGGGCACTGCTTTCCGCCGGCTCCGCCATGACTGCCTGACTGAAGCCGAGGCTCAACAGCAGACACAGCGGAAGGAAACGGCGCATCACAGCTCGCCCAGAGTACGCTCCTCGGAAAGCGTTCTCCCCTCCATGCGGCGGCGTTCGGCGCTGAGACGCCGCTGTGCGGCCAGCTTCTCCTCCAGCTGCCGGTAGGTGATGCGGACCCGGTGCGGATTGTTCTCCGGCGTATAACCCAGAGACTCTGCCTCCTGAGGCTGGTAGCCCCGCTGCTGTCGACGCATTTTTTCTGCCCGCAGGCTTTCCAGCTCTGCCCGCCATATTGTTCTGTTTTTTGCACTGTCAAAATATGCCATGGCTTTCCTCGATTATTCCGCTGATGCTTCTGTTTCCGTTGACAAAGTGCTCATGACCTGATTGATGCCGCTGAGGAACTGGCTGTCTCCGTTTGCCACCACGGCCACGTACTGCTGGGGCGCCTGATCCGTCATGACCTGCGCCTGGAGGCTGCCGTTGGCGCTGCTGAGAAGATACTCAGCCTCGCCGCGGGTGCAGACATAGCCGTCCACACTGCCGCTAAGGAGAGAGCCGGAGATGTTTTCCACGGCGGTTTCTGCCATGCTGCCGTTGCTGATGCCGGCGGTCGCAAAGCTGTTCTTGTCATTCACCAGCTCCTGAGACACGGCCAGGGTCCGATCCTGGAAGGCAGCCTCACAGTCGGAGTAGTCCCCGCGCCTGGTCACCACAAAGATCCGGCTCTGGGCATAGGTATCTGTGGCCGACAGCTCCTTGGCATCAGAATAGGCCGACAGGGTATCGTCGGTCAGTGCACCGATGGCGATATCCGCCTCCCCGCTCGTCAGCTTCGCGAAGGCGTCCTCCGGTGTGTCGGCAAAGATCACATTGCCCTCAGCCCCCAGCAGGGAGCTGATGCTGTTCAGAATGCTTTCCTCATTATTTTCCAGGGTCTTCCACTTATGGTCCGCATTGCAGACCGCGATGTTCATGACACCGGCGCTCTGAATCCGCTTGATGGTGGCCTGCTTTTTGCCGCCGCAGCCGCCCAGCAGCAGCGCCGAAAGCATTATCCCGCTCAGAAAACAAATGGTTCTTCTTTTCATTTTATCTCATCCCTCCTACATGGTAAACAGCCGTTCAATATCCGGGCTGGCGATGATGTCCACACAGCAGCGCTCCGACGGCGAGGTGATCAGGAATGCCCGGCCGCGGCCGTTGTTGACGATGTCCTGCTGCTCGCTGTCGTTGATGGCACCGGACTTCTCATACAGCTTCACCAGATCGTGCATATCGTTGGGCGCCAGCGGGAAAATGAAGCTGTACTGGGACGCATTGATGATGGCGGTGGACTTCCGGGCGATCTCCTCGGTGCCCACGAAGTCACGGATATTCTGCGTGATGACGATCTGCATACCGTTGTACTTACGGATACGCTTGGCCAGCTGGAACATGAAGTCGAGCGCGATGGGATACTTATCGTCAATGAAGACGTGGGCCTCATCGATGACAATGATGATCTTTCGATTCTCACTGTACTTCATGTTGTAATCCCGGTTCTTGATGATCTCGTTGTCGAGCCACTTCAGCACCAGCAGCATCTGCGCGTTGGCGATGGTGTTGTTTTTGTTGGCCAGGAGCGACTGGAAGTTGAAGACGATGAAGTTCTCCTGGGTGGAAATGCTGGCGGGGCCGTTCCAGAGCTGGGCGTTTCGTCCGCCGGTGGCAAATTTCGATACGTAGTTGATCAGTACGCGGAGCAGGTTCTTGCTGTACTCTCCGTTGGTGAGCTGGAAGTCGTTCAGCAGCTTGTCGTAGAGATCGTCAAAGGTCGGGAAATCCTCCGGCTTCAGTGCGCCGATGTCGGTTTCCGCATCAATACCCTTTTCCTCGTACATACGTACCGTAATATTATTAAGGTACTCCAGAGCATCCGACTCAATGCCTGGCAGAATCTGGCGGTAGAATTCCTCCAGGAACTGCAGATGGGTATTGAAGCTGGTACGGCCCTCCTCTTCGCCCTCCTCATCCGTCAGATTCGTGATGATGTGGAAGGGATTCAGCCGTCCCTGGGTAGCAGAGCCCACATCGATGATCTTGCCGTTGAAGTTCTCTGCCATCTTCGTGTACTCGTTCTCCGGGTCCAGAATGAAGATCTTGCTGTTTTCCGCCGCGAGGTGCGTCAGCATGGTCTTGGTCGCGTAGGACTTACCGGAACCGGACTTGCCGACGATGACCATGTTGCTGTTGACACGCTCGCTGGTACGCATGAAGAAATTCACAAAGGCCGGAACACCGCCGGAATTGCCGATGTAAATGCCGCCCTTGTCCAGCAAATGCTTATAAACATAGGGGAACACCGCGGCCACAGAGCTGGAGTGGATGGACTGCTCCTCCGACTCCAGGGCATCCTTGGCGG
>CAVELT010000066.1:0-7382 GCA_963616545.1 Dysosmobacter segnis
TGCTTTCATGTTCGTATCTCCTCTTTTTATTGTGATGCGGGCCGAAAATAAATTCCGGCCCGACATAGTTCCTTCTTAATTAGTATGTTGCAGCTGTTTAGATGTATCCCATCAGCTTCGGCAGCGTCAGGCTCAGTGCCGGGATATAGGTCACGAGCATCAGTACAATGAAGATAGCCGCGAAGTAAACCAGCAGCTGCCGGAATACGGTCTCGATCTTAACGTTGCCGACCTTAACACCAACGAAGAGTGTGGTGCCCACCGGCGGTGTGATGGTACCGATGCAGAGGTTGAAGATCATCATGATACCGAAGTGGATGGTGTTCATGCCCAGTGCGGTACATACCGGCAGGAAGATCGGGGTGAAGATCAGGCAGGCCGGTGTCATATCCATAAAGGTTCCTACGATCAGCAGGATAATGTTGATGAGGAAGAAGATGACGAACTTGTTGCTGCTGACAGACAGAAGACCTGCAGAAACGATCTCCGGAATGTTGGTAAACGCCATTACCCAGGACATGATGGAGGACACGCCGATGAGGAAAATGATGATACCGGTCATCTCGGCACTCTCCTTCAGGATCGCCGGGATCTCAGAAACCTTGATGGACTTATACAGGAACAGGGAAAGCAGCAGGCTGTATACAACAGCTACGACAGAGCCCTCTGTTGCGGTGAACACACCGAAGATGATGCCGCCGATAACGATCACGATCAGCAGAAGACAGGGAACGGCCTGCAGGATCACCTGACCGGCTTCCTTTGCGGTAAATACGGACTTCGCACGATAGCCCTTCTTCTTGGCAATGAAGTAAACCACCAGCATGCAGGCAAGGCCCCAGAGAATGCCGGGAATGTAGCCTGCCATGAACAGCGCTGCTACAGAGGTACCGCCGCTGACCAGTGAGAAGGTGATCATAACGTTGCTGGGCGGAATCAGAAGTCCTGTGGGTGCGGTTGCAATGTTTACAGCTGCAGAGAAGTTGGGATCATAGCCCTCTTCTCTCTCGATGGGTCCGATGATGGAGCCCATGGCAGAAGCCGCTGCGGTACCGGAACCGGAAATGGAACCGAAGAGCATGTTGGCCAGCACGTTGGTCTGTGCCAGTGCGCCGGGGGTCCGGCCGGTCACAAGCTTTGCCAGGTTGATGAGGCGGACAGCGATACCGCCCTTGTTCATGATGTTGCCGGCCAGGATAAAGAACGGAATGGCCAGCAGGCTGAATACGGAGATACCGGAGAAGATTCTCTGGGTACCTGTCAGAACCGCTACGTCAAAGTCCATCACAGGAAGGATGGCACATACCGAGGACACGCCCAGTGCCACGGCGATCGGCACACCGGCGATCAGCATGATCACCAGGAGCACCAGGATAATCAATCCGGATAATACTGCAATACTCATACTCTCAATCCCCCTTATCCTTCTGTTTTCGGAACATAGCTTCCTGTGCACATGTCCGCAATGTTCAAAAGGCCGTAAATCGTGATCAGCACACCGCTGATGGGCATTACCATATAGATCATGCCCATGGAAACGCCCAGGGATGCGGTCTTCTGGGTCATGGTCAGCTGCATGATGGTGGTGCCGCCGTAGATGAGAACGGCTGCAGCAAAGAGCACAATCAGGATCTCAATGGCGATATCCAGGACTCTCTTGCTGGCCTCCGGCAGCATATCTGCCAGGAAGCCCATCTTCATGTGGTCCCGCTTGCCGAAGACATATACGGAGGAGAACATAGCCATCCAGGCGAAGCTGTAGGTCAGAAGCTCCTCAGATACGGTACTGGGGTTGTTGAACACAAATCGTGTGATGATCTGATAGGAGCCCACCACAACCATCAGGGCAAAGAGCACGGCACAAACGGTGCTCAGGATGAGATCCATCCATTTCCGGATCGTATGCAATGCTGTCATCTTAGTTTCCCTCCTTTGCCTCTGCTGCCGCAGTTTCTGCTGTCTCTTCTGTCTCGGCTGCACTGCCGCTGTACTTCTCATTGAAGGTCTGGATATGCTCATAAAGATCGCGGATATCCGGGTTGGACTCCAGCATCTCTGTCTGCACGTCCTTTACCTTCTCCTTAAAGATATTCACATCGGGATAAATGAACTGCACGCCCATATCCTCCTGGGCGATCCGCTTCGCCTCGTCGATGTTGTTGTTCCATGCCTCGATCTCGGTCTCGGTGGCCAGATCTGCCGCATCATAGAAGACCTCCTTCTCATCCTCGCTGAGGCCGTTCAGGAACTTGAGATTTGCGATCAGCACATCCGGGATGGTCTGGTGCATGGTATAGGAATAGTACTTCGCTACCTCGCCGTGCTTGTTGTCGGTCAGCGCCAGCTCGTTGTTCTCAGCACCGTCAATGACACCCTGCTGAATGGCAGTGTAAACCTCACCGAAGCTCATGGGTGATGCTGCTGCGCCGAAGGCATTGGCCATCTTTACGCTGGCCGGGCTCTGCTGCACACGCATCTTCAGGCCCTTCAGGTCGTCCGGCGTATTGATGGGCTTCTTCGCATAGAAGTTACGGCTTCCTACATTAAACCAGGTCACCACGCGGAGACCTGTCTCATCCGTGGACTCGTAAACCGTTTCCATATAGTCCTTGTCCCGCATGGCTGCCTCGAAGGCCTCTGTAGATGTGAAAAGATAAGGCATACTGAATACCTCATAAACATCTGCGAAGATCTCCAGGTTCGGCGTACCAACCACAACGAAGTCGATGGCACCGGTCTGGGTCAGCTCAATGGCCTTGGTCTGGGAGCCCAGCAGCTCGTTGGGATACAGCTGTACCTCATACTTGTCTCCCAGCTTCTCTTCTACGTACTCCTTGAACTTCTCCATGCCGATGTACTCCGGATGAGCCTCTGACTGGGACAGCGCGACACGCACAATTCTTTTATCACTGCCGACGGACAGCTTGCCGCAGCCGCCGGTGATTCCCGCAACCAGTCCTGCACAGAGCACGGCGCTGATAAATCTCTTGATCCTGCTTCTCATAATTTTCTTCCTTATCTTGAGTGTGTTACTTCAGTTTCTTCTGTCTTTCTTTTCAGTCGTTTTTGTAAGCCCTTACATTCACGCAACACAGCATAACATTGTATGGATTCGAATGCAAATGGTTTCTATTTCATTTTGTGCCAATATTTATACTCGGTTTTTGTGCAATTCGCATAAAGTTATTTGCTTTTCATTTTGGGTATTGACCTTTATTTCCTTTTAGAGTAAGTTTTGTGTAAGCCCTTACACAATTTGTTGTAAGCTCTTACATCTACACAGCATTCACAAGCTGAGCAAACACACTTTAAGCCATTGTTTACTACTTATTAAGGAAGGAGGAGAAGCATTGAAAAGCTTCATCCGCATTCATCCCCAGGATTCCGTAGCCGTGGCACTCTCTCCTTTAAAGGAAGGAACAGAGATCCGGCTGGAGGACGGAACCGAGGTTACACTGATCGAGGACATTCCCCAGGGACACAAATTCGCACTGAAGGACATTGCAGCCGGTGCTTCTATTATAAAGTACGGAAACTCCATCGGCGTTGCCACTGCAGACATCCCGGCCGGCGCCTGGATCCATACCCACAATATGAAAACCGGCCTTGGCGAGCTTCTTACCTATACATATGATCGGAGCATCACCCCTCTCCCCGTCCGGGAGGAGCGCTTCTTCCAGGGCTATCGCCGGAAGAACGGCAAGGTCGGTGTCCGCAACGAGATCTGGATCATCCCCACAGTGGGCTGCGTCAACAATGTAGCACAGGCCATCGAGAAGGGCAGCCAGTCCCTGGTTTCCGGCAGCGTGGAGGGCGTCATCGCCTTCACCCACCCCTACGGCTGCTCCCAGATGGGCGACGATCAGGAGCACACCCGTCAGATTCTGGCGGATCTCATCAACCATCCCAATGCCGGCGGCGTGCTGGTGCTGGGCCTCGGCTGTGAGAACAGCAACATTGACGTATTGAAGAACTATATCGGTGAATACGATCCGGAGCGTGTCCGCTTCCTGGTTTCCCAGGAATCCGACGATGAGATCGCCGACGGCATCGAAATCGTCCGGGAGCTGGCCGTTCAGGTCGGCAAGGCACAGCGGGAGCCCATCAGCTGCAGCGAGCTCGTGATCGGCATGAAGTGCGGCGGCTCCGACGGCCTCTCCGGCATCACAGCCAATCCTACTGTCGGCGGCTTCTCCGACCGGCTCATCGCCATGGGTGGTTCCACCATCCTCACCGAGGTACCGGAAATGTTCGGTGCAGAGACACTGCTCATGAACCGCTGTGAAAACGAGGCACTCTTCGATAAGACCGTGACCCTCATCAATGATTTCAAGGAATATTTCCAGCGTCACGGCCAGACCATTTACGAAAACCCCTCGCCCGGAAACAAAAAGGGCGGCATTTCCTCTCTGGAGGACAAATCCCTGGGCTGCACCCAGAAATCCGGTACTGCACCGGTAGAGGGCGTTCTGGCCTACGGTGAGACCGTATCCCGTAAGGGTCTCAACCTCCTCAGCGCACCGGGCAACGACCTGGTGGCCGCAACCGCACTGGCTGCTTCCGGCGCACATATTGTACTCTTCACCACCGGACGGGGCACCCCCTTTGCCTGTCCGGTACCCACGGTGAAGATTTCCTCCAACAATCTGCTGGCAGGAAAGAAGAAAAACTGGATCGACTTCAACTGCGGCGTTCTGGTGGACGATACCAAGTTTGATGATCTGGCAGATCAGCTGCTGGACTTCGTCATTGACATCGCCTCCGGCAAAAAGTCCCGTTCCGAGGAAGCCGGCTTCCACGACATGGCCATCTTCAAGCAGGGCGTTACCCTTTAAAGGGCCCCCTGCCCGGCCTTCGGGCCGAAGACATTATCCCAATAAATAATGAAAGGAAAATAACGATATGAAACAGCTTTCTTATGCAACCCTGAAGGAGCAGAATTATGACGGCTATCTCCTGGAGTCCGCGCCGGAGCGTGTTCTCCAGTTCGGCGAGGGAAATTTCCTCCGGGCCTTTGTGGATTACTTCATTGACGTGATGAATGAAAAGTGCGGCTTCAACTCGAAGGTCGTGCTCTGCCAGCCCATCGCACCGGGTCTTGCGGACATGATCAATGCGCAGGAGGGCCTCTATACTCTCTTCCTTCGCGGCTTCCAGGACGGCCATGAGGTGAACCAGAAGCGTGTCATCTCCTGCGTCAGCCGCTGCCTGAACCCTTATCAGGACTATGAGGCAGTTCTCGCCTGCGCTGAGAACCCGGAGCTTCGCTTCATTGCCTGCAACACCACGGAGGCCGGCATCGCCTATGATCCCGCCTGCCAGTTCACAGACGTTCCGGCAAACTCCTATCCCGGCAAGCTGACCCAGTTCCTCTATCGCCGTTTCCAGCACTTCGGCACAGAGAAGGGCAAGGGCTTCATCATCCTCTCCTGCGAGCTCATCGACAACAACGGCAAGGAGCTTGAGAAGTGCGTGCTGCAGTATGCCGAGCAGTGGCAGCTGGGTGAGGACTTCATCGCCTGGGTGAAGGAGGAAAATGTCTTCTGCTCCACTCTCGTGGACCGCATCGTAACGGGCTATCCGAGAAATGAGGCTGCTGCCATCTGCGAGACTCTGGGCTATCAGGACAACATCATCGATACCGGCGAAATCTTCGGCTTCTGGGTAATTGAAGGCCCTCAGTCCATCAAGGAGGAGTTCCCCTTCGAGAAGGCCGGCCTGCCCATCCTCGTAACCGACAACCACAAGCCCTACAAGCAGCGGAAGGTGCGCATCCTGAACGGCGCCCATACTTCCTTCGTGCTGGGCGCTTACCTGGCCGGTCAGGACATCGTGAGAGACTGCATGCATGACGAGGTCATCAGCGGCTTCATGAACAAGACCATCTATGACGAGATCATCCCCACTCTGGATCTGCCGAAGGAGGAGCTGCTGGACTTCGCCGCAGCCGTAAAGGAGCGTTTCCAGAACCCCTTCATCGATCATGCACTGATGGCCATTTCCCTGAATTCCACCTCCAAGTGGAGAGCCCGCGTGATGCCGTCTCTTAAGGAGTACATCAAGCGGAAGGGCAGTCTTCCGGCCTGCATCACCGCTTCCTTCGCCTTCTATATCGCCTTCTACAACGGCCATACACTGACCGATGAGGGTCTTGTGGCCAGCCGCGAGGGCAACGATTATACGGTAAAGGATGACAAAGAGGTTCTCGCGTTTTATTATGAGCATAGAAACGATTCCGTTCCGGAGCTGGTGCACAGTGTCTGCACAAATACCGCATTCTGGGGCGAGGATCTCACAGCGCTCGAGGGCTTTGAGGCCGCTGTTGTCAACTATCTCACTGCGATCCGCAGCGAAGGCAGCTACGCCGTTATGAAGTCACTCTTAAATAAGGAGGAAAACTAAGATGAATGACGTTTTGAAGAAGCTGGGTGAATTCGGTATCGTTCCCGTTGTGGTTCTGGACGACGCAAAGGACGCGGCTAAGCTGGCACAGGCGCTCTGTGACGGCGGCCTGGCCTGTGCTGAGGTCACCTTCCGTACCCCGGCGGCAGCTGAATCCATCCGCATCATGACCGAGCAGTTCCCTGATATGCTGGTGGGTGCCGGCACTGTTCTCACACCGGAGCAGGCAGACCGTGCCATCGAGGCCGGCGCGAAGTTCATCGTTGCACCGGGCCTCAACCCCAAGGTAGTCTCCCACTGTCTGGAAAAGGGCATTCCCATGGCGCCCGGTGTCTGCACGCCCAGTGAGATCGAGCAGGCCTTGGAGCTGGGTCTCGACGTGGTGAAATTCTTCCCGGCAGAGCCCTCAGGCGGTCTCAACATGATCAAGGCCGTGGCCGCTGCCTATACCACCCTGCAGTTCATGCCCACCGGCGGCATCAACCCGCAGAACATCACCCCCTACCTGCAGTACAACCGCATCCTTGCCTGCGGCGGCAGCTGGATGGTGAAGGGATCCCTCGTAAAGGAAGGCAATTTTGAAAAGATCACGGAGCTGACCAAGGAAGCTGTTTCTCTGGTACGCGCCGCCAGGGAGGGCTGAGCATGGCTAAGGTTGTTACATTGGGAGAGCTGATGCTCCGTCTCACACCGCCGGGCTATCAGCGTCTGACCCAGGCCGCTACCTTTGAGGTGAACTACGGCGGTGCAGAGGCAAATGTTGCCGCCTCTCTGGCAGAATTCGGGAACGACACCACCTTTGTCTCCAAGATCCCGGCCAATGCCATCGGCGATGCAGCGGTTTCCACGCTCCGCCGCTTCGGCATTGACTGCCGTCACATCGTGCGCGGCGGCAACCGTCTGGGCCTCTACTACCTGGAGAACGGCGCTTCCGTCCGGGCCTCCAGCGTGGTCTATGACCGCTCCGATTCCGCCATCAC
>CAVELT010000066.1:7758-11576 GCA_963616545.1 Dysosmobacter segnis
ACCCATCTCATCACCACCCTGCGCCGCAGCATCAGCGCCTCCGACAACGGCTGGTCCGGTGCGGTCTGCACAGACAAGGGTCTCTATCAGGGACGCAGCTACGATCTCCATATCGTGGATCGCGTAGGCGGCGGTGACGCCTTCGCAGCAGGCTGTCTCCACGGCATCCTCTCCGGCTTCGGCGCGGAGCGGGCACTGGAATTCGGCCTGGCAGCTGCCGCCATCAAGCACACCATCCCCGGCGATCTGAACTTCATTTCCGAAGCCGAGGTGCTGAACCTGATGGACAGCGACGGAACCGGAAGAGTGCAGCGCTAATCCCATGGGCTTAGTGGCAGCAAAGTCCTCCTATTTTAAAAAGGAAGAAGCTCTATGAGCTTCTTCCTTTTTGATTACAGCAATTCTCCCAACATTTCGATCAGCTTGTTCATATCCACCGGCTTGGACAGGTGCGCATTCATGCCGCTGGCCAGAGACCGCCGGATATCCTCGTCGAAGGCATTGGCACTGATAGCCGCAATGGGCACCGTCCGGCTGTCGCTTCGCTCCAAGAGACGAATCTGATGCGCCGCCTCCAGACCATCCATCACCGGCATCATCACATCCATGAGAATCAGCTGATAATAGCCCTCCGGCGACTGCCGGAAGCGTTCCACCGCCTTCTGACCGTTCTCGGCTTCCTCCGGTACACAGCCGATGGATTCCAGGAATGTACAGAGAATTTCCATATTCAGCGCATTGTCCTCCGCCACGAGAATTCTCGTGCCGGTGAAATCCCGCTGCCGGCTTTCCTTCTTTTCCGCCGGATTTGCCAGGGTCGTCCTGGGCAGCCGCAGTGTAAAGTAGAAGCGGCTTCCCACCCCCAGCTCACTGTCCAGCTCAATGCGGCTTCCCATGAGCCGCACGAGACGATTGCTGATGGCGAGTCCCAGGCCGGTTCCCTGCTGTCTGGCAGTCACTGTATCCACCTGCTCAAAGCGCCGGAATACACGCTGCTGGTCCTCCTTTGCAATACCGATGCCCCGGTCCTCCACAGCAAAATAAAGTGCCGCATCCTCCTCTGTGTACTCCGTTTCCCGCACCGTAAGGGTAATTGGCGTATTGGCTTCGGAATATTTTCCTGCATTTCCCAGAAGGTTCACCAGAACCTGACTGAGCCGCAGCGCATCTCCCAGGTATTCCGTATGCATCAGCTGAATATCCATTCGGAAATCCTGCTGCTTCTCCAGGAAGCGGCCGTCCAGCACCGCATGCAGATTGTTCAGCAGCGCCTGCAGGTCAAAGGCCTCTATGCTCAGGCTCATCTTTCCGCTTTCGATTTTCGACATATCCAGAATATCGTTTAAAAGCCCCAGCAGATAATGCGATGAGCTCTCTACCTTCTTCAGACAATCCAGCCGCTTTTCCTCCGACTGATTCTCCTGCAGCGCAATTTCCGTCATGCCGATAATGCCGTTCATAGGCGTCCGGATCTCATGGGACATACGGGCCAGAAAATCCGACTTGGCCTGGGCCGACAAATCATGACGCTGCTGGTTAATGCAGTTCTGTATGATGGTGCAGATCTCACAGAGCGTGCTGTTCTTTTCGTGATCCGTCAGAACGGCCTCCGAAAGTCCCAGCAGGAAAATGTCTCCGGCATACTGTCCGTTGTCTGTCATCGGCAGATACACGCCCAGAATATCACCGCTGCTGCCCTGTTTCCGTACCGGCTGCAGCTTATGCTCCTGGGCCAGCCGATTCTGGCGCCGGAAATCCGCCTCCGTGAAGGGCAAAGCCCTTACCCAGCCCCTGCTTCCTGTCAGAGGCCTCCACTCATAATCCACACTGTTGTTCAGATAATTTTCATTGAATGTCGTGACCAGCAGATTCTGAAGACCGTACTCCCGCTGCAGCCGCAGGGCAATAAGATCCAATGATGCCTGCAGGGCAAAGCTGCGGTCGAAAATATTCAGCGCCAGAGAAGCCAAACCGTTCCGCACACTGTAGCCCTGAGAGACAATCTTGCCGAAGGGCTTCCGTACCATCGGATAGGTCTGTCCTTCCTTCCATTCTAGACAGCAGGCAGCCTGCAGCTTTGCCTCCGCCAAGGCAGCATCTGCCCGCTGCATCAGAACATGCGTGGCAATTCCCGGATGCGCTGCTGCCATACCGCCGTGAAAGCTGAGCTCCAGCGCGCTGTTTCTTACCAGCTCGGCGTAGCTGCTGCGCAGCCATTTCAGCCCTATCTGACATTCTGCCGGAGATACGCCCGGCAGCCAGATCAGAAATTCATCGGAGCCCGCCCGCACGGATACCGCCTCACAGCCAAGCTGCTTTTCCGTCATTTCCCGTATGTCACCTGCAAATTCCTGCAGCAGCACATCGCCGAATGCCAGTCCGCAGTTTTTCACAATATAAGAAAAACGGTTCAGATCCAGAAGCAACAATACGCCCTCCGGCTGCTGCCGCCGGCTCTCTTCGATTTTTTCGCATCCCGGCGCCATACGGATAAATCCGCTTACCGGGTCCTGCCGCTCCCGGGCTTCCCGGGCCAGCGCCTGCATTTTATTTTCATGGATATCCCGAAGATAGCCCACGATCCGGCGCTCGCTGCTCTGGGAATCATCAACAGCATTTCCCTTAAAGGCATACCAGTGCCCCTCCACGCTGCCCTCCTCGTGCATGCAGATCTCCCCGGAAAGGTCCTTCTCCTCCCCGCCGAAAAGCAGCCTGCACTTTTTCTGATCTGTCGGTGACAGCTTCCGGGCAATCACCTGGTCCCAGAAGATATTCAAGGGCCAGATGCCGTCATAGTGGCGGCTGTTTACAAGCTCAAGGGTTCCCGAAGCCTCCCGGTAGGTAAAGAAAATATCGCTGGAGGATTCTATCGCAATCCGATAGCGCTCCTTTTCCTCATTCAGCTGATGACGAATCTTCAGTTCACTGTCTGTCAGGTTCTCCACCACATCATGCAGCTCATCCACCTCCAGAATCCGGGACGGGCGGAATGCCTTGAGTCCTTCGCTGCCGCCCCGGACACTGTCCATCAGTCGATGGAAGGGCTGCAGCACACGGTTCACCATCATGAACATGATCACCATTCCCACAATGACGCAGACCAGAATGATGCTCAGAATCATACGGTAAAGATGATTGCCCAGACCGAAGACGGAATCCTCTGTCACAAATCCGCAAAGCGCCCAGTCGGTGTTCTCATAGGGCACTTGATTCTCATAAAGCGTCAAAGGCGTGACGACCGCAAAAACCTCCTGACTGCCCAGCTGGGTCCCCTGTACCCGCAGAAGCCCCTTATGCCGGGTTTCCTCTAGGACGAAGCTGTCTGCATCCCGGCCCAGGGACTCATACAAAACCCCTCTGCCGGTAATCCGCCGATAGCTGCCGTCCTCCTGCTTTGCCGCCAGTACGTAGCCTGCCTTCTGGCTGACATCCAGATCCTGTACGGAAAGATAAGACTTCATCAGGTAACTGGTAGATGCCTCTGTGCCCAGGATACCGTAAATTGTCCCGTTGTATAACAGCGGCACCGAATAGGTGATCATCTGATGACTGTCCGTCCTGCTGTCCTCCAGCACAAAGGGCATGGACCAGTAGGCAAGGCTCGCCATATCCACATCGGTATTTTCCAGTGCCAGCAGATAGGGCGTATAGAAGAAATCATCTGCCGCCCGTTCCCCGGGGTTCAGAAAATGAAAGCTGGTGGTCCAGGCATTATCCAGAGAAATTCTGGCCGTCTGTGCCAATGTCTTGCTCCCCCGCTCCAGCAGAAGATCCGAATTGGTCTGAATCTCCGTGGTGGGATCGGAATCCCGCAGATA
>CAVELT010000067.1:0-9891 GCA_963616545.1 Dysosmobacter segnis
CTCCCCCTTGACTTTTTCAGGCAAAAGCGTGAGAATATAGCTCTGTGCGCGTCGGCGAGGGTCGGCGCTGCGTGAGGATATCAAGGGAACATCAGCTTGGTGTTTGATCGATTGAACGCCAGGCTGATTTGGAGGAATAGATGGCAGAAAAGTATAATGCAGACAGTATAACGGTGCTGGAGGGTCTGGAGGCGGTGCGCCGTCGGCCGGGAATGTATATCGGCTCCATCAGTCAGAAGGGTCTGAATCACCTGATCTATGAGATCGTGGACAATTCCGTAGATGAGCACATGGCAGGCTATTGCACGGAGATCTGGGTGACACTGGATGCAGACGGCTCCTGCACGGTGCGGGACAATGGCCGCGGCATTCCGGTGGGTATGCACAAGAAGGGCATGTCGGCGGAGCGTGTGGTTATGACGACATTGCACGCAGGCGGCAAGTTCGACAGCAATTCCTATAAAACCTCTGGCGGTCTGCACGGTGTGGGCTCATCCGTGGTAAATGCTTTGTCCAGCTATCTCCGGATCCGGGTCTACCAGGGCGGAAAAATCTATGAGGATGAGTATACCCGCGGTGTGCCGACGAAGGAGCTGCAGGACGGTCTGCTTCCGGTGATCGGCAAAACGAAGGAGACCGGAACGGAAACCACCTTCATTCCGGACGGCGAGATCTTTGAGAAGACCCGCTTCAAGGCGGAGTGGCTGCAGTCCCGTCTTCATGAGACGGCTTATCTCAATCCCCAGCTCGTGATCCATTACCGGGACAACAGGGAGGCGGAGCCGGTGATCGAGGACTATCATGAGCCGGACGGCCTCATTGCCTTTGTGCGGGACCTCAATAAGGAAGCCGGTGAGCCGGTGACGCCGGAGATCTATCTGAAGGGCAGCTCCGACAACACCGAGGTGGAGTGCTGTATCCAGTTTACGGATTCCTTCGAGGAGAACATCCTGGGCTTCTGCAACGACATTTACACCATCGAGGGCGGTACACATATCGTGGGCTTCAAGACCAAGTTCACACAGCTTGTGAACAGCTATGCCCGGCAGCTCGGCATCCTGAAGGAGAAGGACTCCAACTTCACCGGTGCCGACAGCCGGAACGGCATGACTGCGGTGGTGGCTATCAAGTACCCGGAGCCGATCTTCGAGGGACAGACGAAGACCAAGCTGGCGAGTCTGGATGCGGCGAAGCAGGTGGCCAATGTCATCGGCGCCGAGTTGGAGCATTATTTCGACAGAAATGTGGAGGTCATCAAGGCCATTATTTCCTGCGCGGAAAAATCGGCCAAGATCCGGAAGCAGGAGGAGAAGGCCAAGACCAACCTGCTGCAGAAATCGAAATACAGCTTCGATTCCAACGGCAAGCTGGCCAACTGCATTTCCAAAAATCCGGAGGAGTGCGAGATCTTCATCGTAGAGGGCGATTCCGCCGGCGGCTCCGCGAAGAGCTCCCGGGACCGGCATACCCAGGCCATTCTTCCCCTGCGCGGCAAGATCCTGAATGTGGAGAAGGCCTCCATTGACAAGGTACTCGCCAACGCAGAGATCAAGACCATGATCAATACCTTCGGCTGCGGCTTTTCCGAGGGCTACGGCAATGACTTCGACATCACGAAGCTCCGCTACAACAAGATCATCCTGATGACGGATGCGGATGTGGACGGCAGCCACATTGACACGCTGCTGCTGACCTTCCTGTACCGCTTCATGCCGGATCTCATTCGGGAGGGGCATGTCTATGTCTCCATGCCGCCGCTCTATCTGGCTACCCCCAACAGCAAGAAGGAGAAGCCGGAGTATCTCTATGATGACAAGGCCCTGCAGAAGTACAAGGAGAAGCATCGGGAGGGCAGCTACGAGATCAAGCGCTTCAAGGGTCTCGGTGAGATGGACCCTTCAGAGCTCTGGGAGACCACGCTGAATCCGGAGAACCGCGTGCTGAAGCGGGTGGAGATCGAGGATGCCCGGCTGGCGTCCGAGGTGACCGGCATGCTGATGGGCTCCGATGTAGCGCCCCGGCGTGCCTTCATTCACGAGCATGCCAATGAAGCAAATCTGGATACCTGATACGGAGAGAGGTAAGGAATGGCAGAACGAATTTTAACAACGGAATACTCGGAGGAGATGCAGAAATCCTACCTGGATTATTCCATGAGTGTAATCACCTCCCGTGCGGTGCCGGATATCCGGGACGGTCTGAAGCCGGTGCAGCGCCGGGTGCTCTATGACATGAATGAGCTCCATGTGTACCACGACCGCCCGACCTTGAAGTCGGCACGTATCTGCGGCGATACCATGGGTAAATATCATCCCCACGGCGATGCCTCCATTTACGACACGCTGGTGGTGCTGGCCCAGGACTTCAAGAGGATGCAGCCGCTGGTGCATGGCCAGGGAAATTTCGGCTCCATCGAGGGAGATTCCCCCGCCGCACCCCGATACACCGAGGCCCGGCTGGAGCGCTTTACCGATGAGGTGATGCTTCGGGATCTGGATACCACGGTGCCCTATCAGCTGAACTATGATGAGAAGCTGCAGGAGCCGGTGGTGCTGCCGGCCCGTATCCCCTACTTCCTGCTGAACGGCTCGGAGGGCATCGCGGTGGGTATGGCCACCTCTACGCCCAGCCACAACCTGGGCGAGCTCATTGACCTGATTCAGGCCTATCTCAAAAAGCCGGACATGGATGTCAGGGAAATGCTGCAGTACCTCACCGGACCGGACTTCCCCACAGGCGGCATTATCGCGAATAAGTCGGATCTCGAAGGCATTTACCGGACGGGCGTCGGACGGCTCAAGCTCCGGGGACGGCTGGAATTCGAACGCAAGAAGGGCCGCTCCGACCGGGACAAGCTGGTGGTGACGGAGATTCCCTATACCATGATCGGCCAGGGCATCATGAAGTTCATGCAGGATGTGGCGGAGCTCGTGGAGGCCAAGAAGCTGCCGGAGATCGTGGACATCTCGAACCAGTCCGACAAGGACGGCATGCGGATCGTGCTGGAGCTGAAGAGCGGCGCAGATATCGAAAAGATCACCAATATCCTGTACAAGAAGACGAAGCTGGAGGATACCTTCGGCGTCAACATGCTGGCCATCGTGGACGGCCGTCCGGAGACGCTGTCATTACCTGCCATCCTGCGGGAATATGTGAAGTTTCAGTACCAGCTCATCGATTCCAAGTATAAAAACCTGCTGGACAAGGAGCTTTCCAAAAAGGAGATTCAGGAGGGCCTGATCCGGGCCGTGGATCTCATCGATGCCATCATTGCCTTGCTCCGGAACTGCAAGTCCCAGCCGGATGCGAAGAAGGCCCTGATGACCGGCGAGCTGGGAGACCTCAAATTCAAGGAGCGGGATCAGGAGTTCATTCCGGTGATCCGGGAGTTCTGCTTTACCGAGCGGCAGGCCCAGGCCATTCTGGACATGCGGCTTTCCAAGCTCATCGGTCTGGAGCTTCTGCAGCTGACGAAGGACCATAAGGAAACCCTGAAGAGGATCCGCGAGTACCAGAGCATCCTGAGCTCCCGGGAGAAGGCCAATGCTTTGCTTTCTCAGGAGCTGGACATCATCAAGAAGGAGTTTGCGGTGCCCCGGCGTACCCTGATCGAGGACGGCCGCGAGGCGGTCTATGATGAGTCCGCGGTAGAGGAGATGGACGTTTTCTATGTGCAGGACAAGTTCGGCTATGTGAAGCTGCTGGATACGGCGACATACCAGCGGAATCAGGAGGCCGTGGACAGTGAAAACCGCTTTGTGATCCCCTGCAAGAACACGGATCGCCTGCTGATCTTTACGGATCGCGGCCTGCTGCACCAGCTGAAGCTCATGGATGTGCCCCTCTGCAAGTTCAAGGACAAGGGCGTGCCCATCGACAACATCAGCAAGTATTCCGCAAACGAGGAGGAGATCCTGGCAGTACTGGTGAAGCGGGAGCTGGCGGAGAAGAGCCTCATTTTCCTGACAAAGCAGGGCTTCGTGAAGCGCGTGGATGCGGCAGAATTTGACACAACACTGCGCTGCGTCAGTGCCGCGAAGCTGCAGCCGGAGGATCTTCTGACGGCGGTAAGGGTCTATAACGGAGAAACGGATGTGGTCTTTGTCACGGAGCAGGGATATTTCCTGCGCTGCAGTGCGGAGGAGATTCCGCTGCAGAAGAAGACCGCGAAGGGCGTCATTTCCGTGGCCCTCGGCCGGAATGATCGGCTCGAAGACATTTACCTCCTGGGCACGGAGCCGGCGGACATCACGGTGAACGGCAAGCTGCTGAGCCTGAACCGGCTGAAGCTTTCCAAGCGCGGCGGCAAGGGTACGAAGCACTGAGGAAATCCATAGAAAAGGCTTATTGCAGTGATAACATTATTTATGCTTGCCATAAATCATTTTTCGCGCTATAAGTATTCACTAAGTGGCAAAAGCACAAGAAGGAGAAGGATTATGGAAAAGTTAAAGGTAGGTATCCTCGGCGCAACCGGTATGGTGGGCCAGCGCTTCATTACACTTCTGGCGGAGCATCCCTGGTTTGAGATCACCACACTGGCTGCTTCACCCCGGTCAGCCGGACAGACCTACGGCGAGGCCGTAGAGGGCAGATGGAAGCTGGACATTCCCATGCCGGAGAAGGTGAAGAGCATGGTGGTGAAGGATGTTTCCGACATCGAAGGCGTGACAAAGGACGTGGACTTCGTATTCTCTGCCGTAGACATGAAGAAGGATGAGATCCGCGTGATCGAGGAGGCCTATGCCCGGGCCGAGACACCGGTGGTGTCCAACAACTCCGCACACCGCTGGACAAAGGATGTACCCATGGTGGTGCCGGAGATCAATGCTGAGCATTACAAGATCATCGAGGAGCAGAAGAAGCGTCTGGGCACCACAAGAGGCTTCATTGCCGTAAAGCCCAACTGCTCCATTCAGTCCTATACACCGGCCCTGTCCGCATGGATGGAGTTCGAGCCCTATGAGGTGATCGTATCCACCTACCAGGCCATTTCCGGTGCCGGCAAGAACTTCGAGACCTGGCCCGAGATGGTCGGCAACATCATCCCCTATATCGGCGGTGAGGAGGAGAAGTCCGAGAAGGAGCCGCTGAAGGTCTGGGGACACATCGAGGGAGATCATATCGAGGCAGCCGCTGAGCCGGTGATCAGTGCCCAGTGTATCCGTGTGCCGATCCTGAACGGTCATACCGCCACGGTTTTCGTAAAGTTCCGGAAGAAGCCCACCAAGGAGCAGCTCATCGAAAAGCTGCGGAGCTTCAAGGGCCTGCCGCAGGAGTACGAGCTTCCCTCTGCACCGAAGCAGTTCATCCAGTACTGTGAGGAGGACAACCGTCCCCAGGTGCAGCTGGATGTGAACTACGAGCACGGCATGGGCGTATCCATCGGACGTCTCCGGGAGGATACCATCTATGACTGGAAGTTCGTGGGCCTTTCCCACAACACCCTGAGAGGTGCAGCCGGCGGCGGCGTTGAGAGCGCCGAGATGCTGGTAAAGCTGGGATACATCACAAAGAAGTAAACATAACCGCCGGGGTATGCGCAGGCTTGGCTTGCGGGCCTCGGCTTTTTTTCGCTTGCAGGCCCGGGTAGGGGCCTTTTTGCGTCTGCAGACCTGAAGGCAAGGCGCATGCATTCGGCGCTGCTTATGGAAATTTCCTCCGAAACATGCTATCATAAATGAAAAGAAAATTTCAGGCAGGCAGAAAACGTGCGGACCTGCAGAAAAGAGGAAAATGCGATGGCAGTGAAGATTTCATCTATGGGTAAGCTTCAGGACGGCCGAGAGGTAAAGGCCTATACCCTTACGAATGCAAAGGGCACGGAGGCAGCCTTTCTGGATTTCGGCGCCCTCTGGTACAGTATGCTGGTGAAGGACAGGGACGGGCAGCAGCGGGACATGCTGCTGGGCTGCGGGGATCTCAAGGATCTGCCGAAGAACCCCGGCCACATGGGAGAAGTGGTGGGCCGGAATGCCAACCGCATCGGCGGTGCTGCCTTCACCCTGAACGGCAAGACCTATGCCCTTGCGGTCAATGACAACGGCGCCAACAATCTGCACTCCGGGCCGGACTACTGGCTGCTCCGGACCTGGCAGGCAGAGACCGGGGAGTCTGAAGCGGGCAGCTTCGTTCGTTTCTCGCTGCATTCTCCGGACGGCGACCAGGGCTATCCCGGCAATGCAGAGGTCGCTGTGACCTATACCCTTTCCGCAGATGACGCGCTGCACCTTCATTATGAGGGCAGTGCCGATCAGGATACTGTATTCAATCTCACGAATCATGCTTATTTTAATGTTGCCGGGCAGGACAGCGGCAGCGTCCTCGACCATGAGGTTTGGCTCAATGCAGATCATTTCACCCCGGCGGATGCCCTGTCCATTCCGACCGGAGAGATTCGTCCGGTAGCGGGAACCCCGATGGATTTCCGCAGCCCGAAGGCCATCGGTGCAGAGATCGGAGCAGATTTTGACCAGCTGAATTTCGCGAAGGGCTATGACCATAACTGGTGCCTGAATGATGCGGACGGCAGCCTGCGCCTGGTGGGCTCTGTCTATGCCGAGACAAGCGGCATCAAGATGGAAATCTACACGGATCTCGAGGGCGTGCAGTTCTATACCGCGAATTACCTGGAGGAGCCGGGCATCGGCAAGGGCGGAAGAGACTATCATCCGAGGGATGCGTACTGCTTCGAGACCCAGCATTATCCCGATGCCGTCAATAAGCCGGCATTCCCGAGCCCCTTTGTGAAGGCCGGAGAGAAGTACGAAACAGAAACCGTTTATCGATTCACTCTGGCGTGAATGGGTAACGCAGCAATGGAGAAGGTGTGAAGGAATTATTTATCGCAGAGAAGCCCTCGGTGGCGCGGCAGTTTGCAGAGGCTCTGGACATGCAGGGCAAAAGAATGGACGGCTATCTCGAGTCGGAGCGCTATGTCATCACCTGGTGCGTGGGTCATCTGGTGTCCATGTCCTATCCCGAAAAATACGATGAAAGCCTGCGGCGCTGGCGGATGGAAACGCTGCCCTTCATTCCGAAAAGCTATCGCTATGAGGTAATTCCGGACGTGCAGAAGCAGTTCAGCATCGTGGCGGGACTTCTGAAGCGGGACGATGTGGAACGCATCTATGTCTGCACCGACTCCGGACGCGAGGGAGAATACATTTACCGTCTGGTGGACATGCTGGCGGAGGTGGGGCCCAAGGAGAAGCGGCGGGTCTGGATCGATTCCCAGACGAAGGAGGAGATCCTCCGGGGCATCCGGGAGGCCAAGCCGGAGTCGGACTATGACAATCTTGCGGCGGCCGCCTTTTCCCGGGCCAAGGAGGACTATCTCATGGGCATCAATTTCTCCCGGGCCCTGACCCTCCGCTACGGCCGCGCGGTTTCCCAGCGCCTCAACAAGGAGAAGAATACCGTCATTGCCGTGGGCCGCGTGATGACCTGTGTGCTCGGCATGATCGTCCGCCGGGAGCTGGAGATTCGGAACTTTCAGAAAACCAGCTTTTATAAGCTGCTCGGCGATTTTCAGCTTTCTGCAGCAGCGACGGAGGCAGAGGGAAATGTCGGCGGTCCGGACGCTCCGGCATCGCCTGCAGCTGTGCTGACGGCGGAGTTCCGGGGACGGGAGGATTCGCCTCACTATGCCCCGACAGAGCTCTACAAAAACAGCGGCTTCCTGAAGCGGGAGCAGGCGGAGCGCTTCGCCGCGAGCTTTCAGCCCCTGCCCCGGGAGGCCGTGGTGCAGTCTCTGGAGCGAAAGAAGGAAACGAAGAAGCCGCCGCTGCTCTACAACCTGGCGGAGCTGCAGAACGACTGCTCCCGCCTCTTTAAGCTGAGCCCGGATGAGACGCTGGCCATCGCCCAGGAGCTCTATGAGAAAAGGCTCACCACCTATCCCCGTACCGACGCCCGGGTGCTGTCCTCGGCGGTGGCGAAGGAGATCACGAAAAATCTGAACGGTCTCCGCAATTACGGCCCCTGCGCGGCCTTCGCAGCGGAGCTTCTGCAGCAGGGCAATGCAGAGAAGATCGGACAGACCCGCTACACGGATGATAAGCAGATCACGGACCACTATGCCATCATCCCCACGGGAGACGGCCTCCGGGAGCTGTCCCGGCTGAAGCCCCTGACGCAGCGCGTTTATGAGCTCATTGTGCGGCGCTTCCTGTCGATCTTCTATCCGCCGGCTGTCTATGAGAAGCTGGCCATACAGCTGCAGTGCTGCGGCGAGAGCTTTCAGACCAGCTCCCGGGCCCTGAAGGAGCCCGGCTATCTCCGGGTGGCGAAGCTGCCCCGGGGCGAGCAGGAGGAGAAGGATAATGAAGGCGGGCCGGAGAATGCGGACAACAGCGCCATGCTGCTTCGTCTCCGGAAGGGGCAGAAGCTTCAGCTGCGGGCACTGAACATCAAGGAGGGAGAAACCGCGCCGCCGAAGCGCTATACCAGCGGTACGATGATCCTTGCCATGGAGAATGCGGGGAATCTCATTGAGGATGAGGAGCTCCGGGCTCAGATCAAGGGCTCCGGCATCGGAACCTCCGCCACCCGGGCGGGGATACTTACGAAGCTCCAGCGCATCGGCTACATTTCCCTGAACAAGAAGACCCAGGTGCTGACGCCCACGGAGCTGGGCGAGCTCATCACCCAGGTGGTGCAGGCCTCGGTGCGGCAGCTGCTCAATCCGGAGCTGACGGCCTCCTGGGAAAAGGGACTGTCCTATGTGGCAGAGGGAAAGATTACGGAACAGGAATATATGGACAAGCTGGATGCCTTTGTGCGGAGCCGCACGGAGGCCATCAAGAATGTCCGAGCATAAAGGAAAGACAGAAGATGACAAAGGAAGAGCTGAAAATCAAAAACATGTATGACTTGCAGTATACGGAGGCGAAGGCCTGCTTCGCCGACGCGGAATATCCCTGGGAGGCGCTGCCGCGGATCCATGACTTCATTGCGGCCTACGGCCCCACCCTGGATCCGGCGGAATATACGGAGGTGCAGCCCCATGTCTGGATCCATAAGACGGCAAAGGTGCTGCCCTCTGCATATTTTGCAGAGTACATCATCATCGGACCCGAGACCGAGGTGCGGCACAGCGCCTTTCTGAGAGGCAACATCATCGTGGGCAAGGGCTGCGTCATCGGCAATTCCTGCGAGCTGAAGAATGTGATCATTTTTGACGGGGTGCAGGTGCCCCATTACAACTATGTCGGGGATTCCGTTCTGGGCTATAAATCCCATATGGGAGCGGCATCGCTGACCTCCAATGTGAAGTCGGACAAGAAGCTCGTCGTTGTGCATGCCGCGGACGGTGAGCTTCCCACAGGCCTCAAAAAGTTCGGCGCCATGCTGTCGGACCATGTGGAGGTGGGCTGCGGCTCGGTGCTGAACCCGGGCGTCTGCGTCGGCCGGAACACCAACATTTACCCGCTGAGCTCGGTGCGGGGCTGTGTGCCGGCAAATTCCATTTACAAGAGTGCGGAAGACATTATCACAAAGGCTGAGTGAATCGGCCGGAAAGGAAGGAAAAATGGAGAAATTTTCTGACAATGTGCATATCCTGGAGCATCCTTTGATCACGCATAAGATTTCCATCCTGCGGGACCGGAACACGGGAACCAATGAATTCCGGAAGCTGGTGGAGGAGATCGCCATGCTGATGGGCTTTGTGGCGCTCAGCGACCTGCCCATGAAGGAGGTGGAGGTGGAGACCCCCATCGAGAAGGCGGAGACCAAGGTGATCGCGGGCCGGAAGCTGGCCATCGTGCCTATCCTGCGGGCCGGACTCGGCATGGTTTCGGGACTGACCGCGCTGGTGCCCTCTGCCAAGATCGGTCATATCGGCATGTACCGGAACGAGGAGACCCATGAGCCGGTGGAGTACTTCTG
>CAVELT010000068.1:0-8332 GCA_963616545.1 Dysosmobacter segnis
AATACCGCTCTCTTCTTCATAATATCTCCTCCTGCCGGTCTTTCCCGTCTGTCATTGCATTTCTATAGTTCAACACTCTAGCATGCTAAAGCGATGCTGTCAAGCTTGTCTGAAAAAAAGCGCCGGCGGACACCTTCCTCCGCCGACGCTTCTCTTTCTTTTTTTGCAGCGAATTTACTGCGCTGCACTCTCAGATGCCGCCTCTGTGGCTGCCTCTGTGGTCTCTTCCGCAGCTGCAGTGCCTTCCTCTGCCGTATCCGTTTCGCTGCTCGCTTCCGTCTCCTCGGCTTCCTCTGTCACCTGCACCTGGGACTCAAGGTAGGAAAGCACCGCCTCATTCACGGCCTCGCTCTCCACCGTTTCCTGGCCGTAGCTCTCGATCAGGGACTCCTTGGTATATTCCTCACCGCTCACCGCGCTGAGATTCTTTGCCAGCGCATCCATCACCTCATCGGTGGCTGTAATACCCTGATCTGCTGCCAGCTTCTTCACCACGAAGTACTGCTCGGCATAGCTTTCACCCTCAGTGGCCATCTCCTCCTTAAACTCAGAAACCGTCATGCTGTACATATTGAGAAGATCCGCAAGGCTCATGCCGTAGTTCGTTACCTGCTGCACATTGGAGTAGATCACGAAATCCTGACCGTACTGCTTCATGGCATCGGAAAGTGTGATCTCGGAAGCCTCCACCAGTGCCTCCAGTGCCTTCTGCTGCACCTCACTGTGATAATTGTTGTCATAGTTGGCCTGCATCAGCGTTCTCTCTTCCTCACGGAATTCCTCCGCTGTGGTGGCCTTGGTGTTCTCATAGCTCTGTACCCAGGCATCGGTGAGCTCCGGCGCCCGCTTCACAGAATTGACTGTCACCGCAAATTCAGCGGCCTTGCCCTGCAGGTCCTCCTGGTAATAGTCATCCGGGAAGGTCACATGCACCGTCACCTTCTCACCGGCACTGCTGCCCACCAGCTGGTCCTCGAAGGTATCGATGAAGCTGCCGGAGCCGAGCTCCAGATCATAGCCCTCTGCAGAGCCGCCGTCAAACTCCTCGCCGTCGATGGTGCCCACATAGTCGATGTTCACCGTATCGCCCAGCTCTGCCCGCTCCGAAACCTCCTCCATGTTCTGAGAGAGGATATACTTGATCTGGCTCTCCAGATCCTCATCGGTGACGGTCTCCGCCGGTGAGACGCTGACGGTAATGCTGCTGAGCGCCGGGAAGGTGATGGAGCCCATGTCCTCCACTGCCGGTGCCGCGGGCTTTTCGGTGCTCTCCAGCGCCTTCACCTCCGGATCATCGGCAGAAACCGTCTCCGCGGTGCTTTCTGCTGCCGTGGTGGTTT
Source organism: Dysosmobacter segnis (assembly GCA_963616545.1). Lineage (GTDB taxonomy): Bacteria > Bacillota > Clostridia > Lachnospirales > Lachnospiraceae > Oribacterium. The sequence continues at coordinate 1,341 of CAVELT010000068.1, forward strand.
CCTCCGTGCTGTTCTTCTTGCCGCAGCCTGCCGCCGCCACTGTCATCGCCAGCAGCGCCGCTGCCAGACAAAGCTTCTTTTTCTTCATAATCTTTTTTCTCCTCACGGCCCCGCAGAGCGGGGCCTGTTTTTCTTTATGCATCAGGCGCCGGTGGGCGCCCAATACATTTTGATTACGGGTTGAATGCCTTGAAGGCCTTGTAGGTATAGTACACATCCAGCTTGGAGGTCACCTCGAACGGTGCATGCATGCAGAGCACCGGCACACCCAGATCCACGGTATCCACATCCATGTCTCCCATAAACTGTGCGATGGTGCCGCCGCCGCCCTCATCAACCTTGCCGAGCTCGCCGATCTGCCACATGATTTCGGCCTCATCCATGTACTGAATGATCTTCTGCATGGTCTCGGCAGAGGCATCGTTGGAGCCGGACTTGCCGCGGCTGCCGGTATACTTGGTGAACACCGGACCGTGGTTCAGATAGGACGCATTCTGCTTCTCATAAACATCCGCAAAGGTGGGATCAAAGGCCGCATTGACATCGGCAGAGAGGCAAAGGGAGGCCCGAAGCACATCCCGTACTCTTTCTCCCTCACATTCCACCAGATCCTCCATATAATGGAGCAGTGCATCCGAGGACATGCCGGTATTGCCGACCGAGCCGATCTCCTCCTTGTCCGTCAGCAGCGTCACAGTGGTATGCTCCGGCTTCACCGTCTCCAGCTCCGCCATCAGTGCCGTGTAGGCGCAGACCTTGTCATCCTGTCCGTAGGCCCCGACCATGCTGCGGTCCAGTCCTACATCTGCCGCCTTCTGGGCCGGCACCATGGTGAGCTCCGCCCGCAGGAAATCCTTTTCCGTCATGCCGTACTTCTCATGGAGAATCGACAGCACCTTCAGCTTGAAGGCCGCCTTCACCTCCGGATCCGCCACCGGCACCGAGCCCAGCAGAATGTTCAGCTCCTCACCGCGAAGCCCCTCCCGCAGGGGACGCTCGTTCTGCTTGGCCGAAAGATGGGGCAGAAGGTCCGTCACCAGGAATACAGGGTCGCCGGCCTCCTCACCGACAGCGAGGTCCACGTGTGTTCCGTCCGCCAGCATTACCCTGCCGTGCAGCGCCAGCGGTGTCACGCCCCACTGGTACTTCCGGATGCCCCCGTAATAGTGGGTCTTCAGGTAGCTGAGCTCATCCTGCTCATAGAGCGGATTCGGCTTGAGATCGAGGCGCGGCGAATCGATGTGGGCAATGTTGAAATGCACGCCCTCCGTCAGCGGCTTCCGACCGAAGGTGGTCAGGATAATGTTTTTACCTCTGTTGATGTAGTAAACCTTGTCGCCGGCGCTGTACTTCTTGCCCCGCGCGAAGACCTGATAGCCGGCCTCCTTTGCCAGCTTCTCTGTATACCGTACACACTCCCGCTCGATCTTGGAATGGTCCAGGAAGGTCTTGTAGCCCTCGGCAAAGGCCTGCGCCTTTTCTACCTCCTCCGGCCGCTCCATGCCGATATTTTTGAATTGAAAGCAAAGCTGTTCCTCCAGCTTCTGTCCCTCTGTTTTTGCCATACTGCTCCTTTCCTCTGCCGTCCGTCCTGCACGAACCGACGCAAATGTTTTTTGATTGTATTCCCTATCTATGTTCATTCTGTGAATCGGAATGCGGGCTTACTTCACAAGCCCCATCTCCGTGACGGGCCAGTACTTCACATAGACCTTCGCCACCATTCTTTCCCGCTTCACAAAGTTGTTCTCGCCCCAGTACCGGGCATCGGCGGAATTGTTCCGGTTGTCGCCCAGCATGTAGTAGCAGTTCTCCGGCACCGTCACATCCACCTCCGGGAAGCTGTCGTCGTCACAGAGCATGGGCTCCGGCAGATAGAGCTCCTCCTTGGCCTCGCCGTTCACATACAGGGTTCCCACCGGCACCTTGCCGCTCTCGGAGCGCACATTCAGCTTCGTGATCTCGGAGACATCCACCTCACCGGTCTTTTTGATTTCAATGTGGTCGCCCGGCATGCCGATGACCCGCTTGACATAGTAGATCACCTTGTTTTTCGAATCCGCCCGGCCGCAGCTGGGGCATACCCCGGCCTCCGTTTCCCGATACTGGGCACCGCAGTCCCGGCAGGTATAGCCGTAAATGAAGATTGCCACATCATCCCGCTGCACCTCGCCGAAGGTATAATGCAGGCGGGACCCGAATACCCGGCTGTGTGCCATGATGGTGTTCTCCATGGAACCCGTAGGAATGGTGGAATTGGCAATAACAAAATTATTGAGAAGGAAGGCAGCCACACCGGCCACCACCAGAATCTTCACCCAGTCCAGCAGCTCTGACAAAAGACTCGGCTTCTTCTCCTGCCGCCTTCTCGGCTTTTGACTGCCCCGGGAGCTTCGCTGCTCCGGCCGCCGCACTGCCTCCTCCGGTCTGTCTGTGATCTCGATCATCGGATTGTTCTGCTCATCCATTTATTGTCGTCCTCCGTAAAAATGGCGCTTATACACGTTTTGACCTTTTGTTCTCAAGTATCATAGCATACTTTTTGGGTTCCGTCTCTCCATTATCCCTTGGCGGCCTGCTTCTCCTTTTTCGCGAGCTCCTTGGCCTCCTTGCTCTCATAGGCCGCCGCCCGGTCGATCTGTCCCAGCTGCTGCATCAGCAGCGATTTCTTTTCGAGCTCCGCTTTCTCGTATTCCCGACCGTATTCCTCGCTTAATGTCTTCTGCCCGGAAAACAGGTTGGTGCCCAGGCCCAGCCGGTTCCCCGGGATCTCTACGCCCATGGCCGCCAGCGTGGTGGGAAAATTGTCAAAGGTAGTGTAGTCCCGGTATCCCATGCTCTGATTCTCAGTCGCTGCATTGATGTACGATGTATACACCTTCCGGGTATAATCATCCGGCACATCCCGGCAGAAATTGTGATCCATGGTGGGATGATCACCGGACACCACAATGGTGGTATTCTCATACCAGTCCTGCTGCCGTGCCCAGCGCAGGAATTCCGTCAGCTGCTGCGAAGCGCATTCGTAGACGTCCGCGTACTGATTGTCCTCATGCTCCGTGGGACAGATCGCACAGCGATAACCGTTGGGGAAATGCGTATCCACCGTCAGCAGCGTCAGATTAAAGGGCTTTCCCTCCTGCGACAGGCGGCTCAGCTCCTCCTTCGCGTAGCTGTAGAGCTTCCGATCCTCAAAGCCCCAGTTCACCCAGTAGTCCGGCTTGAACTTTCCCTTTTTCTTCCAGTAGCTGTAGTCCTCAATGCTGTAGTTGCCGTGGGACTGGAAGTACAGCTTCCGACCGCCGAAGTAGCCCACAGAGCCCAGCATCAGCACCTGCTCATAGCCCTCCTCATCCAGAATATCTCCCAGGGTCTTCACCGAAGGGAAAAAAGACTTCTGCGTATCCATGGCATTGGTATCGATGGAAATCTTCAGCGGAAGGCCGGAGGTCTGGGCAAACATGGCGCCCATGGTCCAGGTGCTGCCCGGCATGCTGTAACCGCCGTTCAGGCGGGCCTCTTCACCGGAGAAGTCTTCATTATCCTCCGCCAGCTGACGAAGGCCCGGAATCAGATCCTCGGAAAAGGCCCCGCCGTGCTCTGTATCCGTGAAGGTGATCTCTGTGGATTCCAGAAAAATATAGATGAGATTCCGCTTCTTTTCCGGAAACTGCAGGTCCACGGTCTTCGGGTCCACATACTGCGTATCGATAAAATCCGAGACGGCCAGCTGAGACTGAATATAGGCGCCCAAATCGATCTCGTCCCAGGCATTGGCAAAGGTGGCGCCCATGGTGAACAGTGAGGCCAGCATGCTGAGGCCCAGCACCCGGCCGTAGATGCCCCGCTTCCGGTAAACCAGAAACACGGAGATCAGCAGCAGCGATACCAGCAGCGCCGGCAGAATGCAGCGCAGCAGGAATTCCTTCACCATACTGCTGCTGGTGCCGGTAAGAGGGGCCGTGAGATGGTAGACGATTTCATCCACCGTGAGCTCCGACCAGGTATCCAGCAGCCACTTCAGGGCAAAAGCGAGAAAGGAGGCCAGAAAGCACAGCAGAATCGCCAGCATTGTCCCCATATCCCGAAAAAAGATTTTTTTACGATTTTTCATAACAGCTCCCTGCCGGCCTCGCCTGTATATGAGGTCAGCATTTCTATTCTAATCCCCTTTTTTCTAAGGTCAAGGCTTTCCCCCGTCTGTTTTCGTTGCACGGTATATAAAAATGAAGTAATATTTATTTTATGGGCTGAGCGCAGGCTTCGCTATTGTCCCGCGAAACGATCGGGCGCCCAAGCGATACATGTATTCAGAAAGGCATCAAACTATGGTTTTATCCAATAAATCTCTTCGCTTTGCCGAGCGATACAGGGAAATCACCCGGAACCCCCGTTATCTTCAGCTGAAGCAGGTTCCCCGCCACGGCAGCACCAATACCTATGATCACAGCGTCCGGGTGGCCATGATGGCCCATGCCCTGGCGCCCTACTTTCGTGTTGATGCAGAAAGTGCTGCCAGAGTAGGACTTCTGCACGACTTCTGCTTTGTGGATTATCATAAGAAGGATCCGGAGGTGGAAAAGGCCTACAATGGCCGCTGGTACTGCTTCTATCATCCGGAGGATGCGGTAAAGAATGCAGAGGCAGAGGGATATTTTCTCACACTGAAGGAGAAGAAGGCCATCTGGAGCCACATGTTCCCCCTCTCCACCTCCATTCCCAGCTCCCGGCTGGGCTGCATTCTGACGCTTTCCGATAAGTATGTGGCGCTGGAGGAGTCTCTGGCCAATGCAGAGTCCGGCTATCTCCGGATGCGGGGACTGCTTTCCCAGGGCTGCCGGAAGGCCCGCCGCCTGGTGCGCCTTTGATTCGATTTTTACAGAAACAGGTGAAGCATGAGTAAATTGATCCATCCTCAGGAGACCATTCGCGTGATCCAGGACAATGCCTTCCGCTTTCAGAAGCGCTTCGGGCAGAACTTCCTGATCGATGAAAATGTGCTCCGCAATATTATTGACAGCTCCGAGATCACAAAGGACTGCTGTGTCCTGGAAATCGGACCGGGCATCGGCACCATGACCCAGGCACTCTGTGAGGCCGCCGGTGCGGTGATCGCCGTGGAAATCGACGCCAATCTGATCCCGATCCTGAAGGAAACCCTGAAGGACTACGACAATGTCACCATCATCCACAATGACGTGCTGAAGCTGGACTTGAAGGAGGTCCTCCGGGAGCACAGCGGCGGACGTCCCGTGAAGGTAGTGGCCAATCTGCCCTACTACATCACCACGCCCATCATCATGGGACTGTTTGAGAGCCACGTCCCCATCGACTCCATCACCGTCATGGTGCAGAAGGAGGTAGCGGACCGCATGAAGTCCGGCCCCGGCAGCAAGGACTACGGCGCCCTGTCCCTGGCGGTGCAGTACTATGCACAGCCCGAGATCGTCCAGCTGGTGCCGCCCAACTGCTTCATTCCCCGGCCCAATGTCGGCTCTGCGGTGATCCGGCTGCTGCGCTTCCCGGAACCGCCGGTGACGGTCAGTGACGAGGCCTGGCTCTTCAGCGTGATCCGGGCAGCCTTCGGCCAGCGCCGGAAAACCCTGCTGAATGCTCTGGCCGGCGGCCTGTCTGTCCCGAAGGAGAAGACAACAGCTGCCCTGCAGGCCCTGGGACTTTCAGAGAACATCCGGGGCGAGGCCCTGACCCTGGCACAGTTTGCGGCACTGAGTGAAGAACTGAAGAAGTAAGCATAGCTATCATTAAGTTATCATTGTTAAAGCACGAAGGCGGCAGGAACCGGTTGGTTCCTGCCGCCTTTAATACTTATTCCGTTCTCTGCAGGGCAGAGACAAAGTGATTTTCATACTGCTGGAACAGTGCCGCCGCATCCTCCCGGCCCATCACCGTTTCCTCTCCTGTCTCCGGATTGAACAGTGTGATGTTATAGGGATCATAGCCGCAGATCAGCTGCAGACTGTCCGTGTAGGCCAGCACCGGCATGCCGTGGCTCACATAGTAGAGGACACTGTTGAGATCCATGCCGCTCAGGTTCAGAAGAATCATATCCTCTGTCTCCGCGATATTCTGCAGTGTGTCCAGCCCGTCTGTCTGCATGGTTGTCAGCTTATCCTGCGGATTTCGTATAGAACATATGTTTTTCCTATTGCTTCTATTCCACAGAATATTCTGATTTTCATCCAGAATACAGCCAAAGTCATCCGATACTATCTCCGCAGCCTCTGCCATCGTCCGGGCCTTGCCGACCAGATGTCCGTTCACGTAGCAAAGCAGCAGCTCCGCCTTTTCTCCCTTCCAGAGAGATCCGCTGATGTCGATGGACGTACTCTTTTCAATGGAGAAGGACTTCGGACTGTGCTCCTGCACTGTGTTATTGCCAAGCTCCGGTATATTCAGATACACGAGCTTTTCCAGCTTCCCGTTCTGGGCCGTGGTGAATGCCTGGTTCTCCTCTGTTTCCCGATTGCTGATAATGCTGTCGCTTCCGGCCTTCCGGAATCCGCTGCCGTCATAGCTCAGCTCGTCAAAGCTGACCCGCCCTTTCGTCACCTTCATGTCAGAAAAGTAAAGGCCATCCTTCTGATAATCGGTCTTAATGCTGCCGTCTGCAGCGCGGATCTTGATCTCTGATACCGGGATCTCACAGCTTTGTGTATACACATCTCCCAGAGAAGGATCCGACACGCCGTAGATCAGATCGGTGCCGATATAGCCCAGAACACGCAGCGCTCTGCCGTCCTCCTGCAGCTCGGTGCTGCTCTCGGTCTCGAGATCCATTAAGGTCAGCTTTCCGGAATGATAGAGATCCGCAGCGGGATCCTGAAAGGCAAGATAACGGCCGTCCGAGGAAGCGGCAAATGTCAGATCGCCGAGTCCGCCCACAAGACTCATGACCTCGCTGCTGTTGCTGTCGATGCCCAGAACATTCCCGTCATAATAGAAATAGAGCATGCCCTCCTGGTTCAGATACA
>CAVELT010000069.1:0-4624 GCA_963616545.1 Dysosmobacter segnis
CAGCAAGACCACCCTGTGGCGGAAGCTGAAAAAATTCGATCTGCTGTGAAAATGAAAGCGGCCTGGGAATATTTTCCCAGGCCACTTTCGGAAATCAAAAAAGGCTTCGCTGCAGCGAAGCCTTTTTTGCGCTTTCTGATAGGGCATCCGTTGGATAAAGCATCACGCAGTCTGCACGCCCAGATTCTGCTTCCGGAGCACCGGATACAATGCCATGTAGATGACGGTGGAAATGATGGTGGATGCTACGGCGTTGATGGCGGAAGCGGCGATATTGTAGGTGAGGGTCACCTCTGCGGCCGGCTTGCCGACGATCACGATCTTGTAGAAGTAGCCCACCAGAGGATCGAAGATCGCGTTGAAGAGAAGACCGGCAACGGCAGCAGCCAGTACATAGCGGAAGATGTGGCTGCGGTCATTGCTCTCATTGATGTGTCCAAGCTTATGAGCCACAAAGCCGCTGATGAGACCGATGCAGAGCTTCAGGACGAAGGTCTTCGGCGCGTAGATAATGTATACCGGATCCAGCAGGTCGCCGATGGTCATGCCGATGGAGCCCGCAATGCCGCCCAGGGGACCGCCCAGGATCAGGGCGCCCAGCACCACGACCGCATTGCCGAAGTGGATGGAGGTGGCGTCGCCGCCCGGCAGGAAGATCTTGAACTGCAGGAAGGTGAAGACCACATAGGAGAGGGCAGCGAAGAGCGCGCCCAGAGAAAGTCTGTAGGTATTATTTTTCATAATCATTTGCCTCCTTTTTATGATGTGAAGCCCGGCTTGTCCGGCCCGGCTTTCAGCTTAGAAGCATTATAATCAGCACCTGACGGTATGGGAATTACCAGAAACAGAATAAAATACAAGACCAGATGACGAGAACCGGGGCGCTTTCTATTAAAAAAAGCCTTTGCTATATAGACGGAGCTTATAGCCAAATCAAAAATTCAGGTATTGGACGAGGATACACCGGCATGATAGTATGTAGCCATCACAAAGAAGTGACGCACCGCTGAAGCAGCGGGGCTCAGCATACAAAATGGAGGATAAGACAATGGCAAAGAAAACATATGCAGAGAGAAACCTGGGATTTGACACAAAGGCACTTCACGTAGGACAGGAAAAGCCGGATCCGGCAACCGGTGCAAGAGCCGTTCCCATTTATCAGACCTCTTCCTTCGTATTCAACAACTCCGATCATGCTGAGGCGAGATTCGCACTGAAGGACGCCGGCAACATTTACGGAAGACTCACCAACCCCACAGTGGATGTGCTGGAGCAGAGAGTGGCCGCTCTGGAGGGAGGTGTCGCAGCCGTAGCCGTCAGCTCCGGTGCTGCAGCCGTAACCTATGCCTTCAAGGCTGTTGCCCATGCCGGTGACCACATCGTATCCGCAAAGAACATCTACGGCGGCACCTACAACTTCCTGGCACACACCTTCCCGGATGCCGGTGTCACCACCACCTTTGTGGAGCCGACAGACCTGGCCGGTGCCGAGGCAGCCATTCAGCCCAACACCAAGGCGCTCTACATCGAGACCCTGGGCAACCCGAACGGTGAGGTCGTAGACATTGCCGCATGGGCAGATCTGGCACATAAGCACGGCCTTCCGCTCCTCATCGACAATACCTTCGCTACCCCGTATCTGGTAAGACCCATCGAGTACGGCGCTGACATCGTGGTGCATTCCGCCACCAAGTTCATCGGCGGTCACGGCACGACTCTGGGCGGCATCATCGTGGATGCCGGCAAGTTTGACTGGGCCTCCAAGGGAGACAAGTGGCCCTGGCTGGTGGAGCCGAACGCTTCCTACCACGGCGTAAGCTTCGCGAAGGATACCGCACCGGCCGTCATTGCCACCTACATCCGTGCCATCGTGCTGCGTGACGAGGGCGCCTGCCTGGCACCGCTCAACGCATGGCTCCTGCTGCAGGGACTGGAGACCCTGGCACTCCGTGTCGAGAGACATGTTTCCAACGCGCTGGCAGTGGTAGAGTACCTGTCCAAGCACCCGCAGGTAGAGTCCGTTTCTCACCCGGCAGCCACAAAGGATCCGGCACAGAAGGCTCTCTACGAGAAGTATCTGCCGAACGGCGGCGGCTCCATCTTCACCTTCAACATCAAGGGTGATGAGAGAAAGGCCAAGGATTTCATTGACAATCTCGAGCTCTTCTCCCTTCTTGCCAATGTTGCCGACGTGAAGTCTCTGGCCATCCACCCGGCTTCCACCACCCACTCCGAGTGTAATGCAGAGGAGCTGGTGGACCAGAACATCCAGCGGAACACCATCCGTCTCTCCATCGGTGTCGAGAACATCGCCGACATCATCGAGGATCTGGATGAGGCCTTCAAAGCAGTGGAGAAGTTTGCATAAGGCAAACTTCGTAACGAATCTGACACGTGCCCGCAGGGGACGTGCCTGCGAAGCAGGTTCGCTGAGAACCTCCAGTTCGAAGCGAATCCACTAGAACATATCAGCAAGATTTCAATTTTAAACTGTTTATCCTCCCAAAAGGGACTGCTGCGAAATGCGGCAGCCCCTTTTCTCTTGCTTGACATTGCCCCGGAAAAACCGGATGATAAGGAGGATATTGCGTCAGATAAATATTCAGTACAGAGGTAAGGCTTATGTCCATTCAATTTGTCTTCGGCGGCGCGGGCGCCGGAAAAACCGAATATATGCTGCGGCGGATGCTCCGGGAGGCGCCGAAGGACTTCCGGCAGCAGTGGATTCTGGTGGTGCCGGAGCAGGACACCTTGGCCATGCAGCGGCGGATCCTGGCCCATCCGAAAAACAAGGGACACGGCATTCTGAACATCGACGTTATGAGCTTTCAGCGCATGGCCTACCGGGTTTTCGAGGAAAAAGGCATTACCCTGCCCAGGATCATCGACGATCTCGGCAAGATCATGATTCTTCGCGAGGTGCTGGGAAAGCTCAGCCCTCGGCTCTGTCTCTACAAAAGCCAGCTGAACAAGGCCGGCTTTCTGGACGAGCTGAAGTCCCAGATCTCTGAATTCTATCAGTACCGCATCCTGCCGGAGATGCTGCAGCTCGTGGCGGAACGGACGGATTCCCCCTATGTGAAGAGCAAGCTGCAGGATCTGGCCATGATCTATGGTGAATTTCTTTCCTATATGAAGAGCCACGGCTTTATGGCCGAGGAGGAGCTGCTGGACCGGCTGTATGAGGCACTGCCGGATTCCCGCCTCTTTGACGGCGCGGTGCTTCTCTTTGACGGCTTCACGGGCTTCACACCGGTGCAGCTGCGCGTTCTGGAGGAGCTCATGCCGAAGGCTGCCGGTCTGCAGTTCGCCCTCTGTCTGCGCGAGGACGAGCGGGCGCAGGTCTACGAGAAATGCGGTCCGGAGGCCCTGTTTTATCTGACACGGCAGACAGTGCAGAAGCTCAGTGCCATGGCGGCGCAGCTGCAGGTGCCGGTGCTGCCGGAAATCGATCTGAATCGCTTTGATGCCCTCACCGGCAAGGCCCGCGATTCCCGGGAGCCGCTGCCCCGTTTTCGCGAGGCCCCGGAGCTGGGCCGCATCGAGCAGCAGCTTTACCGCAGTGCTTCTCAGGATAATGTCGGCGCTTCCGACGCACCGATCCGGGACGCAGAGATCTGGGAGGCGCCGGATCAGAAAAGTGAGATCGAGGCCATCGCCGCAGAAATCGAAAAGGCGGTGCGGGAGGAGGGCCTCCGTTACCAGGACATCGGTATCCTTCTGACGGCGCCCTCCGACTACCGGGATCTCATCTTCAAAACCTTCTCCGAGGCCGGCATTCCCTACTTCTTTGATGATGCGGGAAGTCTCCTGGATTCTCCCTTTGCGGAGGTCATGCGGGCAGCACTGGAGGCGGTGGATCAGGGCTTTGCCTTTGATCCGGTGCTCCGCTTTCTGCGGGCACTGCCCCGAGATACAGCAGAGGAGGAGAATGAGATCGACCTTTTCGACAATTACCTGCGGGAGAAGGGGCTGCGGGGTGTTTCTGCGTATCAGAAGTCATGGGAGCAATATGACGATCTGCGCCGCAAATGGATGACGCCGCTGCTCATGATGCATGAAGCAACAAAAACGCGAAATACACTGGTGACAGAGCGGGTAGAGGCCCTGCGGGAGCTTCTGACCGCGCTTTCTGCCGAGGAAAAGGTCCGGCACATGGCCGAAGGGCTTGAGGCAGCGGGAGAGCAGAATCGGGCGGAGGCCCTGCGGCAGAGCATTACCGTGCTCTATGAGGTGCTGGACCGGCTTGCCGAACTTTTGGGGACACTGCCCATTTCCCGCGGCGAGTTCCGGGAGGTGCTGGATGCCGGCATACAGGAGGCGAGCGTGCGGATGATCCCTGCCACACTGGACCAGGTGGTGGTGGGCGACATGACCCGCTCCCGCTTTCTCATGCCCCGGCGCTTCTTTCTGGCCGGTGCCAATGCGTCGCTTCTGCCGAAGGCGGATGCTGGAAAGAAGCTTCTCGGAGACCGGGAACGCCGGCTTTTCCGGGAGGCAGAGATCGAGCTTGCCGCGGACCGGACAGAGGATGCGCTGGTGGGCCGCTTCTACATCTACCGCGCCCTCCTGAATCCCTCGGAGCGGCTGGTGCTGAGCTATCCCCTGAAGGGCAGAGCCGGAA
>CAVELT010000070.1:0-5667 GCA_963616545.1 Dysosmobacter segnis
GAGGCCACGGTGATGTACTACTACATGGTGGAGCACGGCATACCGGCCGGCCGTCTGCTGATGGAATTCTATTCCGATTCTACGCTGGAGAAGATCGGGTATTCTCTGCGCACCATTGCTGAGGATGTGGAGGAAAGCCGGATGCATGCCCAGGAGCTTCCGCCGGGGGCGGAGGCCATGCTGGTGCACGGAGAGGCGCAGCCGCTGCGGATCGGGATTCTGACCTCGGAGATCAATGCTTACCGGGCTGCCGCGATAGCGCGGCATTTCGGACTGCAGGCGTCGGCGTCGCTGACGGTGCCGACGGATGAGCTACTGCTGCCGCACCTTGCGGTGCGGGAGGCACTGGCGGTTTTCAAGGATCGGCTGATGGGGAATTGCTGATATAATAGGAGTAAAGATACATGAATAAGTATGAAGTGAAGGACAGGAAAAGGATCGAGGAGCTGGGCACAGACGCGGTTCTCTACCGGCATCGGAAATCCGGCGCCCGGGTGCTGACAATGAAGAACGAGGACCCGAACCGGGTCTTCTGCATTGCCTTCCGGACCCCGGCAGCGGATTCCACCGGTGTGGCACATATCACTGAGCATTCCGTGCTCTGCGGATCAAAGCGTTTCCCGCTGAAGGACCCCTTTGTGGAGCTGGTAAAGGGCTCCCTCAACACCTTTCTGAACGCCATGACCTATCCGGACAAGACGGTCTATCCCATCGCCTCCACCAATGAGAAGGATTTCGAAAATCTCATGAATGTATACATGGATGCGGTGCTGTATCCCAACTGCATTCGTGATGAGCGCACCTTCCTGCAGGAGGGCTGGCACTACGAGCTCACCGAGGAGCAGGGACCGCTGACGCTGAACGGCGTGGTTTACAACGAGATGAAGGGCGCCTTCTCCAATCCGGAGTCTGTGCTGGAGCGCTATACCATGCATGCCCTCTTCCCGGACACCACCTACGGCAACGAATCCGGCGGTGACCCGGAGGAGATCCCGAACCTGAGCTACGAGGCCTTCTGCGCTTTCCATCAGCGCTATTACCATCCCTCCAATTCCTACATTATCCTCTACGGTGATCTGGACATGGCGGAGAAGCTGGCCTGGCTGGACCGGGAGTATCTGCAGGACTTCGACTGCATTGACCCGGATTCCGAAATTCAGGTACAGAAGCCCTTCACAAAGCCGAAGCGGGAGGAGATCAGCTTCGCGGTAGGCGACAACGAGCCCCTCCGGAAGAACACCTATCTTTCCTGCAGCATGGTGCTGGGTGACCGCCTCAGCGCCAAGGAGGGCATGGCCTTTTCTGTACTGGATTATGCGCTTTTGTCGGCACCGGGCGCGCCGCTCAAGCAGGCCATTCTCGAGGCCGGCATCGGCGACGATGTTTACGGCGGCTTCGAGGAGGGCATCCGGCAGCCCTATTTCTCCATCGTGGCGAAGGGCGCGGACAAGAAGGACGAGAAGCGGTTCCGGCAGCTGATCCACGACACCCTGCTGCGGCTTTCCGAGGAGGGACTGGACCGCCGGACTCTGCTGTCGGCCATCAACCATGATGAGTTCCAGTATCGGGAGGCAGACTACGGCCGGACCCCGAAGGGACTGATCTACGCGCTGACGGCACTGGACAGCTGGCTCTATGACGGCGAGCCCTGGGAGAATCTCCTGTGCGAAGCCATTTACAAGGAGCTCCGGGAGGCGCTGGACAAGGGCTATTTTGAGGCCCTGATCCGCCGTTCGCTGCTGGACAATCCCCATGCGGCCATGGTGGTGGTGAAGCCGGAGCGCGGACTCACGGAGAAGAAGGCCCAGGCCCTGGCGGACCGTCTCTCCGGTATCCTCGGGGCAATGTCTTCGGCCGAGAAGCGGGCGATGATCGAAAAAACGAAGGCGCTGAAGGCGTATCAGGATGAGCCGTCGACGGAAGCCCAGCTCCGGACCCTGCCCCTGCTGGCGCTCGAAGACATTGACCGAAGGGCCCCGGGCTATCACTTCACGGAGGGGGAGAAAAACGGTGTTCGTACACTGTATACAGAGCTTCCCAGCCGGGGTATCCTCTATCTGCGGCTGAACTTCAATACGGCCTGTCTCACGGAGGAGGAGCTTCCCTATGCAGGACTGCTGAAGACCGTGCTGGCCTACATGGATACGGAGAAGCACAGCTTCCAGGATCTGTCCTCGGAGATTTATCTGGAGACCGGCGGCATCAACTTCGATATGACCGCTTATCCGGATCTCGAGAAGTACAACCACTATACCGGGGTGTTCAGCGTGGATCTGAAGCTGCTCTATGCGCAGATTCCCGCGGGGCTTTCTCTGCTGACGGAGATCCTGCAGACCACCCGCTTCGGCGATGTGAAGCGGATGACGGAGATTCTGAACGAAGCACGTTCCCGGGAGAGAATGCGCATTGAGGGCGCTGCCCACACCTATGCCATCAACCGGGGTACCTCCTATTTCTCCGGTACGGGACGGTATCAGGATCTCTGCGGCGGCATCAGCTACTACCGCTTTGTGGAGCAGCAGGCCCAGTCTTATGCTTCGGCGCCGGAGAAGCTGACAGAGAAGCTCACGGCAGTGGCGGAGAAGCTGTTCCGCCTCGACAATCTGCTGCTGTCAGCGGGCGCAGAGGCTGCCGGCTTCCGGGCGCTGGAGGCAGAGCTGCCCGGCTGGACGAAGGCATTCGGAACGGCTTCCGTGCCGGTGCAGAGCAGGGACGGCGCGCAGCTGCTGCTTTCCGGCAATCGGAATGAGGGCTTCCGCACGCCTTCCCAGATCAATTACGTGGCGCGCGTGGGACGCTTCGATACAGAGAAGCTGCCCTATACCGGTGCGCTGAAGGTGCTGAAGAAGATACTGTGCTATGAGTATCTCTGGCAGCGGCTCCGGGTAAAGGGCGGTGCCTACGGCTGCATGGCGGGCTTCGGCCGTTCCGGAGAGGGCTATTTCTGCTCCTACCGGGATCCGCACCTGCAGGAGACCATGGATGTTTACGAGGCACTGCCGGACTACCTTCGGGGCTTTACGGTTTCCGATCGGGACATGACGAAGTACATCATCGGCGCGGTTTCCGAGCTGGATACGCCGAAGACCTGCTGCACCCAGTCCCTCCTGTCCCTCAGCGCGTACTATTCTCATGTGACGAATGAGATGCTGCAGCGGGAAAGAGATGAGGTGCTGTCCTGTGATACGGCAGCGATCCGGCGGCTGGCAGATTATGCAGAGGCGGTGCTCGCCACAGAGGCCGGCTGCACCATCGGCAGCAGCAATGCCGTAGAAAATGCAGCGGCACTGTTCGGTACAACGGAAAACCTGTTTTGACGCAGCGATGTGCTGCTGAACGAACAGCTATTTAAGGAGAAGCTTATGGCAGAGACAAAATCGGGCTTTGTGGCATTGCTGGGGCGGCCGAATGTCGGAAAATCAACGCTGATGAATGCGATTGTCGGACAGAAAATCGCCATCACCTCGAAGAAGCCCCAGACCACCCGAAACCAGATCATGGCGGTCTATGATGATGAGCGGGGACAGATCGTGTTCCACGATACCCCGGGCATTCATAAGGCGGCCAACAAGCTGGGCGAATACATGGATCATGTGGCAGAGAAGTCTGTGGGCGATGTGGACCTCTGCCTCTGGCTGGTGGAGCCCACGGACTACATCGGCGCCGGCGAGCAGCATATCGCGGAGCTCCTGAACCATACGCGGAAGCGGAAGCTGCTGGTGCTGAACAAGATCGATACCCTGAAGAACCCGGAGAAGCTGCCGGAGATCATTGCCCGGTACCGGGAGCTGGTGAACTTCGAAGAGGTCATCACTGTGTCCGCCTACCGGAAGCAGGGCATTGAGGAGCTGAAGGAGGCCATCTTCCGCTATCTTCCGGAGGGACCCCGCTATTATGATGAGGAAACCGTGACGGACATGCCCATGCGGGAAATCGCAGCGGAGCTCATCCGGGAGCAGGCCCTGTACAAGCTGAACGAGGAGGTGCCCCACGGCATTGCCGTACTGGTGGACGAGATGAAGCAGCGTCCCAGCGGACTCTGGGACATCAAGGCCACCATTGTCTGTGAGCGGGATGCCCATAAGGGCATCATCATCGGCAAGGGCGGCAGCATGCTGAAGCGCATCGGCACCGGCGCCCGGATCCAGATCGAGGATCTGGTGCAGGACAAGGTGAATCTGAGCCTCTTTGTGAAGGTCCGGAAGGACTGGCGGGAGAACACTGCCTACCTCAAGGAATACGGCTATCAGGAGGAGCGCTGAGGCGGCATGAAGGAGGATATCCTGCTGCACGGGCTGGTGCTGAGCGGCGCACCGGTCCGGGACTACGACAAGCGCCTCACCCTGCTCACTATGGAGGAGGGCAAGACCACGGTCTGGGCGGCCGGGGCGAAGAAGCCGGGAAGCCCCTATATGGCGGCCTGCCGCAGCTTCGTTTTCGGCACCTTTCAGGTGGGGACCGGCCGCGGCGGCTACAATCTGCACGGCGTGAAGGTCATCAACTATTTCGAGGATATTGCGCTGGATCTGGAGCATGCCTGCTGCGGCGCCTATCTCCTGGAGCTGGCGGACTTTGTGAGCCAGGAGAAGCTGCCGGCGAAGGAGGCGGTGAACCTCCTGTATCTTTCCCTGAAGGCGATACTGAATCCCCATATCAGCGATGCGCTGGTGCGGCGGATCTTTGAGCTTCGCCTGCTGCTCCTGAACGGTGAATACACAGAGAATCCGCCCCGGGAGGCCAGCGAGGCCTGCTGCTATGCCTGGCGCTACATTCTGACGGCACCGCTGCCGAAGCTCTATACCTTCACCTTGACGGAGGAGGTGCTGGCGGAGCTCGGGAGCAACATTGACCTGCTCCTCCGGGAAACCGTGCCGGTACAGCTCCGCAGCCTGCGGCTTCTGGAGAGCCTTAGCTGATCCCGTTGATTTTTCCGGGGAAGCGCGGTATGGTATAGAGAATTGGGGTACAGTTACAATTACATTATAAAAGAGGATAATGCAATGGCGAAAAACTACACTATGGACACTATCGTTTCTCTGGCAAAGACCAGAGGCTTTGTATATCCGGGCTCCGAGATCTACGGCGGTCTGGCCAATACCTGGGATTACGGAAATCTGGGCGTAGAGCTGAAGAACAATGTGAAGAAGGCCTGGTGGAAGAAGTTCATTCAGGAATCGAAGTATAATGTCGGCATCGACTGTGCTATCCTGATGAATCCGCAGACCTGGGTCGCCTCCGGACATCTGGCTTCCTTCTCGGATCCGCTGATGGACTGTAAGGAGTGCCATTCCCGTTTCCGTGCCGACAAGCTCATCGAGGACTTCGCGGCAGAGAATGCTATGGAGCTGAACGGCTCTGTGGATGCCTGGTCCCATGAGGAGATGGAGAAGTTCATCGAGGATCACCAGGTGGCCTGCCCGGACTGCGGCAAGCACAACTTCACCGGTATCCGTCAGTTCAACCTGATGTTCAAGACCTTCCAGGGCGTGACCGAGGATGCCAAGGATGCGGTTTACCTTCGTCCGGAGACTGCCCAGGGTATCTTTGTCAACTTCAAGAATGTACAGAGAACCTCCCGGAAGAAGCTGCCCTTCGGTATCGGTCAGATCGGAAAGTCCTTCCGTAATGAGATCACACCGGGCAACTTTACCTTCCGTACCAGAGAGT
>CAVELT010000071.1:0-6020 GCA_963616545.1 Dysosmobacter segnis
GCTCACCGGCTCCATAAAGGCATCATAATTCATGATGGAATCCCACTCATCTCCCTGCAGCCAGGCATAGGGATCTCCGTAATGCTCTGCCAGGATCACCGCCTCCGGATTGGCCTCCTTCACGGCACGCCGGAATCGTTTCCAGAAATTATGGTTGAAGGCCTCCGTATGTCCCAGATCTGCCGCCACATCCAGACGCCAGCCGTCACAGCAATAGGGCGCGCTGACCCACTTCCGGGCGATGGCCAGCACCTCCTCCTGCAATGCCGCCGACTCCTCATAATTCAGCTTCGGCAGCGTATCATTTCCCCACCACTTCTCATAGGTCTCATTCTCCGGCCAGGCCTCATCCCGGCTGTCACAGAAGCCGAAATAGCTTATATAGGGGCTGTCCTTCCGCTCATAGGCACCGGGCTCATAGCCCTCCTCCGGGCGATAGAAGCGGCTCTTGTTCATCCACTTATTGAAGGAGCCGCAGTGGTTGAAGACGCCGTCAACGATGACCCGCATGCCCCGGGCATGACAGGCCTCCACAAAGTGCTGAAAAACCAGATCCGAGGCCTCCAGATTCTCCCGGCTCGTGGTGCGGATCCGGTAGCGCTCCGCATGACCGTTGTCCGTGTCTCCGTCAGCCAGCAATGCGCCGGTGTCCCGCGGCATAGCCCCCACATGGGGATCCACGTGACCGTAGTCCTGGGTATCGTACTTATGATTGGAGGGCGACACGAAGAGCGGATTGAAGTAGATCACCCGGACACCGAGATCATAGAGATAGTCCAGCTTCTCCTCCACGCCCTGCAGATCGCCGCCGTAGAAGCGGTGCACATCGAAGGGCTGCGGCGGTGCGCCCCAGTCCTTGACGCCCTCTGCATAGCGTCCGAGATAGATGTACTCGTGATCCAGCACATTGTTGTCGGGATTTCCGTCCCGGAAGCGGTCGATGAGGATCTGGTACATGATGGTGCCCTTGATCCAGTCCGGCACATGGTAGCCGGGAATCAGCCGGAAGGCCAGGGAAATGTCATCACTGTCGGAGACACCCAGGCGATTGTAGCGCACCCGGCTGCCGTCCGTCCCCTCGGGCCAGAACACATAGGACAGGGGCTTATCCCCCAGCTTCACTGTGGTTTCGAAGTAATCAAAGCAGCGGTCGCTGGCGACCGCCTTCATTTTCTCTGTTTTCTTCAGCTCCGGAAATTCAATATCTACTCCGGTCACATCCTCCCGCAGGGTGCGGAAGCGCAGCGTGACCAGATCTCCCGGCTCCGGTTCCTCCGGACTCCGGTAGAAGGCATTACCCGAGCAATACAGTGCATCCCAGTTCATTTCCTGACCATCCTTATTTCCACTTTGTCCTTAGTTGAATTCAACCACTCCGATGTACGGAAGGTTGCGGTAGCGCTGATCATAGTCGAGACCGTAGCCCACCACAAATTCATCCGGGATCTCGAAGCAGGAATACTTCACCGGCACCTCCTTCTCGCGGCGGGAGGGCTTGTTCAGCAAAGTGCAGATCTCGATGGAACTGGGCTTTCTGTCCTGCAGAAGCTTCGTCAGGTGATTCAGGGTATGACCGGTGTCGATGATATCCTCCACGATCAGCACATTCTTCCCCTCCAGCGGCTCGTCCAGATCCTTTACGATCTTCACAATGCCGGAGCTGGTGGTGCCGCCGCCGTAGCTGGACACGGACATGAAGTCCAGGGAAATGTTGTCGTTCTCCAGGCGCTTGGCCAGCTCACACATGAACATGGCGCCGCCCTTCAGGATACAGATGAGGTGGATGGGCTTTCCCTTATAGTCTGCGGAAATCTGCGCTGCCACCTCCTTGATCTTCTCTACTACCTGCTCCTCCGGAATGAGGACTCTTACATGCTCGCTCATGCTTTCTTTCTCCTTTTCATACTGTTGATCTCCCGATGGGTTCTCAGGATCAGCTGCTTTCCCCGAATGTCCGCGCTCATGCGGCAGGGAAGATCCAGATGGGCGCCGCCCTGACGGAAAAGCAGCGTCTCCAGTGCACGGAGATGCACCGCACCCCAGTCCTTCCGGGGCGTGTTCATATCGTCCAGCATCGCCATGAAAATATAGCGCCGCAGCAGCGGCTTCTCCCGCCGCAGGGCCGGCAGCGGCACCCGCAGCTCCGTAAGGACATCTCCTGCCTCGGATTTCCGGCCCTCCCGGTCCTCCGGCGGCGCCGCTTCCCGCTGCTGCAGTACCCAGCTCGCCGCCTGCTCCCGCAGCAGTGCATCCGCCTCGCGCAGCAGCTCCGCTGCCGCGGAAATGTGCTCCGCCGCCCGGGAATTGAGCTCCCGCAGCTCCGGCAGCACCCGCTGCCGGAGGCGGTTCCGGGTATAGCAGAGCTCCCCGTTGCTGGAATCCGTCACATAGGAAAGTCCGGCTGCTGACAGCTCTCCGAGAATCTCCTCCCGGGTCACGGCCAGCAGCGGCCGGATCAGACGCTCCTGCCGAGGCTGCATGCCCCCGAGGCCCCGGAGCCCCGTGCCCCGGATCAGATTATGGAGCACCGTCTCCGCCTGGTCCTCCTGATGATGGGCCACCGCGATCCGTCCCGTTTCCGGCGCTGCCTTTTCCGCGGACAGCCAGTCCTGCAGAGTCTCCTCCAGTGCCCGGTAACGCAGCAGCCGGGCCGCTTCCTCCAGACCCAGGCCATGCTTCTCCGCATAGGCGGGCACGTCCAGATGTACGGCATGAAAGGGCACCGAGAGCGCCGCCGACATTTCCCTGCTGAACCGGAGGTCCCGCTCCGCCTCCTCACCCCGGATCCCGTGCTGCACATGAAGGGCATGGAGGGTGAAGGAAAGCTCCTCCTCCAGGCTTTTCAGGAGCCACAGCAGGCAGACCGAATCCGCACCGCCGGACAGCCCCAGCAGCACATGGGCGCCGGGCGGGATCAAGGACTCTTCTATTATATATTTTTTTACACGATTTCGTACAGACATTCTTTAAACAAAAGCCCCCTCTCGGGTCCCCCGTCAGCCATGCTGCTGCGAGACCCGGAAGGGGGCAAATGCTACTGTTCCGGCTTTACGATCACCTCGTCGGGCATCTTCAGTCCAAAGATCTCCCGGGCCTTTTCCATGATGTATTCCTTGGTTTTCACATGCACCTTCTGCTCCTGCAGCTCCTCCGAGCGCAGGGACTCCGATGCGTAGGCCGCATCCAGACTTTCCTCTGTGGCCTGATACTCCCGGTTCTGGGCCCGGAGCCCTGAGCCCCGGATCATCACCGCCACCGCCAGAAAGGCCACCACGACGATGATGCCCAGGATGGCCGCCCGATTTTCCATACCGCCCCGACCGGGGCCTCCGTGTCCGCTCATAAATACCTGAAAAGCTCTGCAGCCTCATTTTTCCGCACGGTTTCTGCCACAGAGATGACCTCTGCCCGCACGGACTTCTCGCCGAAGCGAATTTCAATGACGTCCCCGACCTTCACGTCGTAGGACGCCTTCTGCACTCTGTCATTGACACTTACCCTGCCGGTATCACAGGCCTCATTGGCCACGGTTCTCCGCTTGATCAGTCTGGATACCTTCAGATATTTGTCCAGTCTCATGCGTTGACTCTGTCCTTCAGGGCCTTGCCTGCCTTGAAACGAGGCATCTTGGATGCTTCGATCTTCATGGTCTCGCCGGTTCTCGGATTTCTGCCCTCACGAGCGGCTCTCTCGCTGAGCTCAAAGGTGCCGAAGCCGATGAGCTGTACCTTGTCGCCCTGCTCCAGTGCCTCAGCCACAGCATCAAATACTGCCTTAACGGCTGCGTCTGCATCCTTCTTGGAAAGCTCTGCCTTCTCAGCTACTGCAGCTACCAAATCCATTCTGTTCATTACTGTTTCCTCCATATTTCCGCGGCGATGACTGTGTCTCCCGCCCTGCGGTTTATCTTCTTTCGTATACGCTCATGCCGAATACCTAAGCATTATATCTTTAGTGTTACCTTCTGTCAATCAGATGGGCAGGAGCTCCGTCAGCAGCTTTTCCAGCTGCTGCAGGGTTTCCTCCATGGTCCAGCGGCTTTCCGACGGACGCTGCCGGTATACCAGCATAGGCGCCGCGCCGCCGGTGAAGCGGAGCTGTCCGTTGGCCGCCTGCACCAGCGCCGGGATACGCTCTGCCCGCAGCACGGCCTTCT
Source organism: Dysosmobacter segnis (assembly GCA_963616545.1). GTDB lineage: Bacteria > Bacillota > Clostridia > Lachnospirales > Lachnospiraceae > Oribacterium. Next base: position 4,157 of record CAVELT010000071.1, read on the forward strand.
GCCGGAACAGCACCTTGTAGCTGCCTCTGCCGACATTCAGCTCCGTGGCGGAGCAGCGGTGGCCCAGAGCCTTCAGCCAGGCAATGCCCAGCAGGTTCTGCACCTCCCGGGGCGGCTCGCCGAAGCGGTCGGTCAGCTCGTCCTGCATATCCATGTAATCCTCTCTGCTTTCTATAGAAGAGATCCGCTTATAGGCATCCAGCTTCTGCCCCTCGTTGGAAATATAGCTGTCGGGAATAAAGGCATCGATGGCACATTCCACCTGGGTATCGAAGCTGTCCTCCTCCGTCAGCTCTCCCTTCTCCTGCCGCACCGCCGTGTTCAGGAGCTTGCAGTAGAGCTCATAGCCCACTGCCTCCATGTGACCGTGCTGCTCTGCGCCCAGCACGTTGCCGGCGCCCCGGATCTCCAGGTCCCGCATGGCAATGCGGATGCCGGAGCCCAGCTGCGTGAACTCCCGGATGGCCTTCAGCCGCTTTTCCGACTCCTCCGTCAGGAGCTTTCCCCGCCGGTACATGAGAAAGGCATAGGCGGTCCGGTTGGAGCGGCCCACCCGGCCCCGCAGCTGATAGAGCTGGGAGAGGCCCATGCGGTCTGCCGCATCGATGATCAGCGTATTGGCATTGGGGATGTCCAGGCCGGTTTCAATGATGGTGGTGGACACCAGCACATCGATCTCGCCGTTGATGAACTGCAGCATGATGTCCTCCAGCTGGGATTCCGACATCTGTCCGTGGGCATAGGCCACCCGCGCCTCCGGCGCCAGCGCCTGCACCCGGGCCGCCGTATCCGCAATGTTGTTCACCCGATTGTGCACAAAATACACCTGGCCGCCCCGGGACAGCTCCCGGCTGACGGCCTCCCGCACCAGCTCCTCGTTGTACTCCATCACATAGGTCTGCACCGGAATGCGGTCGATGGGCGGCTCCTCCAGCACCGACATGTCCCGGATCCCGACGAGGGACATGTGCAGCGTCCGGGGGATGGGCGTCGCGGTCAGCGTCAGCACGTCCACATTCTGCTTGAGGCTCTTGATCCGCTCCTTGTGGGTCACGCCGAAGCGCTGCTCCTCGTCCACGATCAGCAGCCCCAGATCCTTGTACTTCACATCCTTTGATAGCAGCCGGTGGGTACCTATGACAATGTCGGCACGCCCGGCGGCGAGGTCCGCCAGCGACTTTTTGATCTGCTGGGGTGTCCGGAAGCGGCAGAGCAGCACCACATTCACGGGGAAGCCCTTCATGCGCTCCACAAAGGTATTGTAGATCTGCTGCGCCAGAATGGTGGTGGGCACAAGATAAGCCACCTGCTTCGAATCCTGCACCGCCTTGAAGGCCGCCCGCAGGGCCACCTCGGTCTTGCCGTAGCCCACATCGCCGCAGATGAGCCGGTCCATGATCTTCCGGCTCTCCATGTCCGCCTTCGCGGCATCGATGGCCAGCACCTGGTCTGCCGTTTCCTCATAGGGGAAGAGCTCCTCGAACTCCCGCTGCCATACCGTATCCGGGCTGAAGCGGTAGCCCTCGGCCTGCTGCCGCCGGGCATAGAGCTGCACCAGCTCCTTCGCCATTTCCTTCACCGCATGCTGCACCCGGCTCCGGGTCTTCCGCCACTCACTGTCCCCGAGACGATTGAGCTTCGGCTTTTTCGCCTCCGCATCCGCATACTTCTGGAGTCCCTCGAGCTTCGTGGCGGGAAGATAGAGATTGCCGCCGTCGGCGTACTCCACCTTCATGTAGTCCTTGGTGATGCCGTCGGATTCGATGCGCTCGATGCCGCGATAAATGCCGATGCCGTGGCTCTCATGCACCACATAGTCCCCGACGGACAGCTCCTCCAGCTTCCGGATCTGCTGCCCCTCGTA
>CAVELT010000072.1:0-5120 GCA_963616545.1 Dysosmobacter segnis
GCGATCAGCGGATTGTTGCTGGTATCGTTATGGGTGCCGATGGTCTGCAGCTTCTCGAGAGAAATATCATTCTTCTTCTCTCCCTCCCGGAAGGAATAGACCTCCACCTCATTCTTCAGCTGATACATGAGGTACAGGAACTTTCTGTCCGGCGAGAAACGGAAATGCCGGGGCGCCGACTCCAGCTCGCAGCGGATGGTATCGATCTGCCGCATCTTGCCGTCGGACTTGTCAAAGCGGAACACCCGCACCTGGTCAATACCCAGATCCGCCACCAGAATGTACTTCTGGTCATCGGTCATCCGGGAGCAGGTCACATGGGGGCGGAAGGTACGCTCTGCCACAGAGCCGATGCCCTTGTCATAAACGCCGTCCACGATGGGGCCGACGGAGCCGTCCTTCTCCAGCTTCAGCAGGGTAGCCTTGCCGTCATGATAGCCGGATACCATCAGATACTCATCATACTGGTCCACGGCCAGATGACAGCCGCGCATACCGCGGATGTTCCGGGTGTTCAGCTTGCTCAGCGCACCGTTGTCCAGGATACGGAAGGCCACCACGCCCTCATCCGCAATGGAATACAGCGTCTTCTGGTCTCTCGATGCCACCAGATAGGAGGAATTGTTCACCTCCACCTCGGTCCGCTTGGTCAGCGTTCCCTTCTCTACATCCACATCACAGATCGTAATTCCCTTTGCCGAACCGGTATATGAATAGGAGCCGACATACGCAACATATTTGTTCTTCATACTGCCCTCCATGTAAACTTTAATACCCGCTATTTTATCACAGCTCGCCGGGATTTAAAAGCGCTCAGCTTGCCTTTACGGTCTTCCAGCGGTCATTGTATTTGGCGTCTCCGGACTCGCCCAGGTAGTTGTAGACCTCGCCCTTTTCCAGCACCTCGTCCATGTCAGGGAATACCGCCTTGTTCTCCTTGTATTCCTCATCCAGCAGCTCATAGGCCCCCTTATTGGGCGTGGAATAGGTAATGTACTCGAAGTTCAGCTTGGCAATGTCCGGCCGGCAGAGGAAGTCGATCCACTTGGCCGCATTGTCCTTGTGCTTCGCGTTCTTCGGGATCACCCAGCCGTCCACCCAGAGATTGGTGCCCTCCTCCGGGATCACATACTCGAGATCCATCTCGTCACCCACCTCTTCCTGGATGTACAGGATCTCGCCGGAATAGATGACACCGACAGCCGCCTCGCCGCCGATCATCTTGTCCCTTACCTGGTCCACCACATAGGCCTGCACCAGGGGCTTCTGGGCAATGAGCTCGTCCCGCGCCTGATCGAGCTCCTCGTCGTTCTCCGTATTCATGGAATAACCGTCCTTCTTCAGGGCCACCATGAAGGCATCCCGGACGGAATCCTGCATGAGAATTTCGTTTTTCAGCTGCGGATTCCAGAGATCCGCCCACTTGGTGGGATAGGCGATGCCCAGGTCATCCAGCATATCCTTGTTGTAGATAATGCCGACGGTGCCCCAGGTATAGGGCACCACATATTTGTTTTCCGGATCGAACTTCCGGCACATGGCCTCGTATTCCTCGCCGATTTCCGAAATGTTGGGGATCTTCGAATAATCCAGCTCCTCGAGGAGGCCGTTCTGAATCATCTTCTCCACCATGTAGTCGGACGGGCAGACGGCATCATAGACCACGCCGCCGGCCTCGATGACCGGATACATTTCCTCGTTGGTCTCGAACATGTCATAGACCACGCGGATGCCCGTTTCCTCCTCAAACATGTCGATGACATCCGGATCGATGTACTCGCCCCAGTTGTAGACGTTGACAACATTATCCCCGGAAACAGCTGCGTCTCCCTCTGTCTCCGCCTGCTGACCGCAGCCGCTGAGGAGGAGAAGGGCCATTGCGCCGCTTCCGAACAGAAGCAGTTTTCTCATTCTCATTTCTGCTGCCCTCTCTTTCTCTCCATCTGCTCCAGGATCCCCGGCACATAGTTGGAGATCAGCAGCACCACAAAGACAACGGCGAAGATCACCGTGGACAGGGCGTACATGCTGGGGTTGATGCCCCGGCGCACCTCGGAATACACCAGGGTGGAAATGGTATTGATGCCGGCGCCTCTTGTGAAGTGGGTGACAATGAAGTCATCCAGACTCATGGTGAAGGCCAGCAGGAAGCCGGACAGCACGCCCGGCATGATATCCGGCAGCAGCACCTTCCAGAAGGCATAGAGCGGCGTGGCCCCGAGATCCTGGGCCGCCTCAAAGTTCACCTGGGAGGCCTGCCGGAGCTTCGGCATCACCGACAGGATCACATACGGTATATTGAAGGTAATGTGGGCGATCAGCACGGTCTGAAAGCCCAGACTGATCTTAAACGCGATGAAGCAGAGCATCAGGGAGATGCCCGTCACGATATCCGCATTCAGCATAGGCACATTGGTGATGCCCAGAATGATGTTCCGGGTCACGGGCTTCATGCTGCGGATGGCAATGGCCGCCATGGTGCCGAGGATCGTGGCCAGCAGCGCCGACAGAAAGGCGATAACCAGCGTGTTCTGCAGTGCCACCAGGATATCCTCGTTGGACAGCATGTCCGCATACCAGCTGAGGGTAAAGCCGCCCCAGTGGGCCCGGGACTTCGAGCTGTTGAAGCTCATCACGATCAGCACCAGGATGGGCGCGTAGAGGAAGAGCATAATGATGACAAGATAAAAATCCTGCAGAAAGCGAAGGAACGGATTTCTTTTCATCAGAACATCGCCTCCTCTCCGGCATCATAACGGGACAGCACCGCCATGGACACGATAATGAAGATCATCAGCACCATGGAGAGACCCGAGCCCAGATTCCAGTTGGAATTCAGCATGAACTCCTGCTCGATGACATTACCGATGAGGAAGATCTTGCCGCCGCCCAGCATGTTGGAAATGGCAAAGGTGGTCAGGGTCGGTACGAAGACCATCGTGACCCCGGACACAATGCCCGGCACGGACAGGGGCAGGATCACCTTCAGCACGGTCTGCCGGAAGCTTGCGCCCAGATCATAGGCCGCATTGATGGTGTTGTCGTCGATCTTCACCAGCGTATTGTAGATCGGCAGAATCATGAAGGGCAGGAAGTCATAAACCATGCCCAGCACGATGGCTGCCGGGGTATTGATGAGGTTCTGCTGGGGCAGATGCAGCATGGTCAGGATGCCGTTGATGACACCCTTCCGCTCCAGCAGGGTCTGCCAGGCCAGAATCCGGAGCAGGGAGTTCATCCACATGGGCAGGATGAACACGAAGGCCACAAAGGAGCCCTTTCCCACCTTCCGGTTCCGCAGCACGAGGGCCAGCGGAAAGGCCAGCAGGAAGCAGAGCAGTGTACTCAGCGCCGACAGGCCCAGTGCCAGATACAGGGGGCGGTAGTTCTCCCATACGAGGATCTCCGCCACATTGTCCAGAGTGAAGGCACCGCTTTTGTCCGTGAGGCCGTAGTAGACCACCAGGAGCAGCGGAATCAGGATGAAGCCCGTCATCCATACGAGATAGGGCAGTGCCAGGTAACGTGATCCCTTACTCTTCAACGCCGATGGCCTCCTCATCCTCAGAAGCCGGCTTATTCATGATCTGAATGTTGGAGGGCTTCACATACAAAGAAACTTCCGTACCAACGGGATGCATCTCGGTGGAATGCACCAGCCACTCGAAACCGTCCGGTGTGGTACACTCCATCTCGTACATCTCTCCCTTGAAGATAATGTGGGTCATGGTGCCCTTCAGGATGCCGCGGGGATCCTCCGGCGGGAGCAGCTCCACATCCTCGGGACGGATCACCACATCGACCGGCTTGTTCCGGCCGAAGCCGCTGTCCACGCAGACGAAGCGGGCGCCGAAAATCTCCACCAGCTTATCCTCCAGCATGACGCCCGGGACAATGTTGGAATCACCGATAAAGTCTGCCACGAAGGCATTTTCCGGCTCGTTGTAGATCTGCTCCGGTGTGCCGGCCTGCTGAATATAGCCCTGATTCATCACGACCACATAGTCCGACATGGTGAGTGCCTCTTCCTGGTCGTGAGTGACGTAAATGAAGGTGATGCCCAGCTCATTTTTGAGCCGGATCAGCTCGTACTGCATCTCCTGACGAAGCTTCAGATCCAGTGCCCCCAGCGGCTCATCCAGAAGCAGAAGCCGGGGCTCGTTCACGATGGCCCGGGCAATGGCGATTCGCTGCTGCTGTCCGCCGGAAAGAGAATTGATGGAACGCTTCTCAAAGCCCTCCAGATTCACCAGCTTCAGCGCATACTGAATCTTGTCCCGGATATAGCTCTCGGACTTCTTTTTGATACGCAAACCAAAGGCAATGTTGTCCGCAATACTCATATGGGGAAACAGTGCATACTTCTGAAATACTGTATTCAATTGTCGTTTGTTGGGTGGTAGATTTGTGATATCCGTGCCTTCGAACAAAACCTGCCCGCTGTCCGGCCTTTCAAAGCCTCCGATGATCCGCAGCGTCGTGGTTTTTCCACAGCCGGAGGGACCAAGCAGCGTCACAAAGCTGTTCTCCCGGATAGAAAGATTGAGATCGTCCAGAATGACGTCTCCGTCAAAGGATTTCGTAATGCCCTTCAAATCAATCAGCGCTTTTTCCAACTCATAAACACCTCTCAGGGTCAGCAGCTCGGGGAGGGAATCGTAATGTCGCTCTCGTCCCGGCATGACCTTCCTTCATTCAGATTCTGCCGTTCTGCGGCATCTATGGTATTTTATCAAATCGGGCCGTAATTGCAAGAATTCCGGGCGAAATTTTTCTGTCTCTTTACAGGCCGCAGAGGGCCGAAGGAATTGCTTTTTTCGCCCATCTGTGATAAACACTAAACTATGTAAAAGTGAGGTTCTGACTATGAAAGCATATGAAACACATGAATCGGAAGAAAACTATCTGGAAAGCATCCTGATGCTCTCCATGCAGCACCAGAATGTCCGCGCCGTGGACATCGCCAACATGCTCGGCTTCTCCAAGCCCAGCGTCAGCGTGGCCCTGAAGCGTCTCCGGGAGGAGGACAAGGTGCTGGTGGACGACAAGGGCTTCCTGTCCCTCACCGAGTCCGGCATGAAGATCGCAAAGTCCACCTATGAGAAGCACGTGGTGCTGAC
>CAVELT010000073.1:0-24197 GCA_963616545.1 Dysosmobacter segnis
TTCCGCCGCCGCTGCCGCTCCATCTGCTGCCGTCTCCGGCGCTTTCTGTTTCTCTCTATGATATCCTCTGTGCTGTGCTCCCGCAGGTGCTTCTCCACATCGTCCAGATCCCTGATTCGCTTATCCATTCTGTCTCACGCCTTTCGCGTCATAAAAGTGCCCGTTCACCCAGGCGTCGTGCACCATGGAACCGTTGGCATTCATGCAGTAATACTTGCCGTCGATGATATGCTCTCCCTGTGTATACATGATACCGTTGGCCGGATTCATATAGTACCAGGACTCGTTAATGTTGTTCCAGCCCACAGCCATCTTCCCGTCCGCTGTCGTGAAGTACCAGTTGCTTCCCTCCAGGATCCAGCGGTTCCAGTCCATATAGCCATATTCATTGAAATGATAAAAGCTGCCGTCGATCTTCCGCCAGGAGCTCACCGGATAGCTGCCGTCCTCATAGAGATACCAGCGGCCCTTGGCGTCGCTCTGCCAGCCGAGACTGGTATAGGTATTCACCATCACCTTTTTGGAGGTCATCGTCTGAGAGGAGCTGCCGTAGCCGCCGTTTCCCTGCGTGCCGGTGCCTGCTGCACCGGGACCGCCGGACACATAGCTGCCGCCACTCGTGGGTGTCGTACTGTCCACGCCGGGACCCTTTTTGCTGCTCACGACACTGCTGCCGGAGCTGCCGGAAACATCCTCGCTGGTAACCGTTGCCATATCCAGCGACAGAGAAGACCAGGCGGTATAGTTGTTGTTCACATCCTTGGCCCGGACTCTCGCCTTGTAATAGCCCTTCGCGGAAACCGTGAAGTCCCAGCTGCTTTCATCCGCATCCACCGTGCGCTTGCTGCCGTAATTGCTGTAACCGCTGCCGTTTGCGTTCTGCTTCACCAGCTGCACCTCGATCTTATCTACGCCGTTAAAGGAAGGATTGGTCCAGGATACGGTGATGTCACGCCCGCTGCCGGAAACAGAAGGGGGCAGCATGGTCTCGCTGCGGGTGCCCGCCAATGCCGGTACCGCCATCATGACCAACAGTGCCAGCAGTGTCAGAAATATTCGCTTCAGATGCTTTTTCATCATATGTCACTCCTTTGATAGACTCTGCACACAGTCGTTGGAATTATAGCATGTAACACGCCGGAACGCAAACGGACGCCCCGCAGGATCAGCCTGCGGGGCGCCCGTCGCCGCTCTGTTTACTGCTGTTTTTCCTTCAATGCTTCTTCAACGGCGATGGCCAGCTGGTCCGCACAGGATGTGCCTCTGCCGCCGCAGTCATTTCCCCGCAGGGTCTCAACGGCCCAGGCAGCGTCCTGACCCTCCAGAAGCTTGCCGATGGCCTTCAGGTTGCCGTTGCAGCCGCCGGTAAAGTGCACATTGTGCAGCTTTCCGTTCTCCAGATCAAAATCGATCTTGTTGCAGCAAACCATCCGGGACGGTCTGTATGAATAATTCTCCATATGAATCTCCTTCCTGGTGACATCAGCAGCCCTCCTCAGCCGCAAATGTCACAGCACTCAGCCCAGCTGAGCATTCAGCTCCCGCAGTGCCGCGATGCAGCTGTCTGCGGAGCCATCCTCGTGATAGAGCTTTCCCTCTGTCACAAAATTGTATACATAAACATTGTCGATCGTTACTCTGCCGCCGATGCTTTCAAAGCGAATGCTGTCGGGGTTGCCACTAATCGTGTAGCTCTCATTGTGCTTCTCCTGCACACTGAACACACGGCTGCTGCCGCCGGCCGTCACCTTTACCTTTCCCTGACCGCCCAGGGTGAAGCGTACTGTCGTCGTGCGGCCGTTCTGGGTGCCGGCACTGTCTGCACAGCTCTGGGAAATGGCATCTCCCTGGGTCAGCACAGCCACCTTCGTTCCGTCAATCTTCTTTACATCCGCCTTGCCTTCAAACTTCCAGCCCTTCTTGTCCAGAGCAAACTGGGAGTTGAAAAGCTTGTTGTTGCCGTAATCCCGATAGGTCCAGATGCCGTATCCGTTGGTATAGGCCCGCAGGATACCGGCTGCATTCTGCAGGAAGACCGGCTTTTCCGACTCGGCAAGCTGCGCATTCCTTTCATAGCCCGGGGTGTTGTCCGTAAACAGCAGCTGCTCCACATAGATCTTCTTTCCGGCGATCTGCTGCATGTTTGCCAGAATCCCCTGCATGCTGGCCAGTGCAGTGCCGGCGCTGATCTTCTGCCCGTCGGTATCCTGTCCCATGGGAATGCCGTACATGGCAGCGGTGTAGCTGGCACCGGCAGCCCCGTAGGTGCTCTCATGGCTCACTATCTCCGTGCCCCCGTTCATATTGTTGACGCGGTCATAATCCAGTCTCGCCTCATAGGACAGGTTCGGAAAATACTTCTGGCTCTCGCTGAGCAGCTGCATCAGGAAGCTGTCGTACCACTGGAACACCACCTTCCGGGCCTGAGAAGCCCGGTTCGGGAAGTAGATCGTTCCTTTGCTGAGGTTTTCGTCATGGTAGAGCGTCTGCAGCTCTTCGATGCTGTAGTTCTTCAGCGCAAAATCCGTGTAGCCGGAGGACTTGGCATAGCGGTAGCCCTCTGCATTGTTGCCGTACTTTGTGGAGCCGGAGCTCATAAAGGTCCAGAAATCCTCCCAGGTCATGAAGCCCCCGGCAAAATTCGCATGCGCCGAAGCCACGGTATAGACCTTCTTGAGATAAGAAAACCATTCGTTTCTTACCTGCTCATCAAAGGGCAACCGATCGACCCGGGTAGTGGCGGCGGTTCCCTCCACATAGTCCCAGGTGTAGCCCACCCGAAGCGAAACCGAAAGCCCCTGAGCAGCTGCCGCATCCATCACCCTGTCCAGCTTTTCAAAGGCATAGCTGCAGTAGCTGCCGTCGCCGGGCTGAAATTCCCGCCAGGGCAGCACCAGGATAATGCTGTTGAAGCCGTCGGCATGGATCTGCGCCAGCTCCGCCTCCATATTGTCCGATTCACTGTTCCAGAAATTGCATACCCAGTCATCGGAATAGTAGGTGGCTGATTTCAGATAACCGCTGTCGGCCTTCACAAAGCCGCAGCAAAGCAAAACGATGAGGGAAGCCAACACGCCGGCAAAATATGTCGTTTTTCTCTTCATTGACGCTGTTTCTCCTTGATTTTATGACATTATTCTCACATGCCCTTAATCATACGGATTTCGGCGTCCTTCGTCAACCTATAAATTTAAGAATTCCGTAAGGATTCTTCAGAAAAACAAAATCCCGGCTGTTCATAGAACAGCCGGGATTTCATTCAGTATTTACATACAGTTTAAAGAGAATGCTCTATTACTCGATGATAGATACAACTCTTCCGGAACCTACAGTTCTGCCGCCCTCACGGATAGCGAACTTAAGGCCTTCCTCCATAGCGATCGGATGGATCAGATCTACTTCCATCTCAGTGTTGTCGCCAGGCATGCACATCTCTGTGCCTTCCGGAAGCATGCAGATACCGGTAACGTCAGTTGTTCTGAAATAGAACTGCGGACGATAGTTTGTGAAGAACGGAGTATGACGGCCGCCCTCGTCCTTGGTCAGGATATAAACCTGAGCAGTGAACTTCTTGTGGCACTTTACAGAGCCCGGCTTACAGATAACCTGACCTCTTTCGATCTGGTCACGGTTGATACCACGAAGGAGAAGACCAACGTTGTCACCAGCCATAGCCTCATCCAGCTGCTTACGGAACATCTCGATACCAGTGATAACGGACTTCTCAGTCTCCTCAGAGATACCAACGATTTCAACTTCATCAGATACATGCAGAACACCACGCTCTACTCTACCAGTAGCAACGGTTCCACGACCTGTGATGGTGAAGATATCCTCTACAGGCATCAGGAACGGCTTATCTGTCTCACGAGCCGGCTCAGGGATGTACTCATCAACTGCGTTCATGAGCTCCATGATCTTGTCGCCCCACTCGCTGCTCGGATCGTTCAGAGCCTGAAGAGCAGAACCCTGGATAACCGGGATGTCATCACCGGGGAACTCGTACTCTGTCAGAAGGTCTCTAACCTCCATCTCAACCAGCTCAAGGAGCTCGGGATCGTCAACCATATCGCACTTGTTCAGGAATACAACGATTGCCGGAACGCCTACCTGACGAGCAAGCAGGATGTGCTCTCTTGTCTGAGCCATAACACCATCGGTTGCAGCAACTACCAGGATAGCACCATCCATCTGTGCAGCACCGGTGATCATGTTCTTTACATAGTCAGCGTGGCCCGGGCAGTCAACGTGAGCATAGTGACGCTTATCAGTCTCGTACTCAACGTGAGCGGTATTGATGGTGATACCTCTCTCTCTCTCCTCCGGAGCCTTGTCGATGTTAGCGAAGTCTGTTGCAACGTTGCCGGCAACACGCTCTGACAGAACCTTTGTGATAGCAGCAGTCAGAGTTGTTTTACCGTGGTCTACGTGTCCGATGGTACCGATGTTACAATGCGGCTTCGTTCTTTCAAAATGTGCCTTTGCCATTTTAAAATTCCTCCTGATGAAAAATGTAATACAACGAAAATCATGTCAAGCACCAACGCATGCCTCGGCATGCTTCGTGCAGTACATCACCGGGCTTCAGCAAAATAAACCCAGTACACATGATTTTAGCATTAGTTTATGTGTTTGACAAGCGTTTTATGCTCATTAAACGCCCCGGCTGTGCACCGGGTTTTATGCATACCGCGGCGGCAGAGCCGCCGCAGATATATGCTTTTTTACTTCTTCAGATCTGAGAGAACCTTGTCCTGAACGTTCTTCGGTGTCTTCTCATAGTGATCAAAGAACATGGAGTAGTTTGCACGACCCTGTGTCTTTGAACGAAGATCTGTTGCATAGCCGAACATCTCAGCCAGCGGTACAAATCCGTTGATCTGCTTGCCGGAAGGGATATCCTCCATGCTCTCGATGCGGCCGCGGCGGGAGTTCACGTCACCGATAACGTTGCCCATGTACTCCTCCGGGGTTACGATCTCAACCTTCATGATCGGCTCAAGCAGGATGGGATCTGCCTTCTGCATAGCAGCCTTGAAGGCCATGGAGCCTGCGAACTCGAAGGCACGCTCGTTGGAATCGACCTCGTGGTAGGAACCGTCGTATACGTTGGCATGAACACCGAGTACCGGGAAGCCTGCCAGAACACCGCTGTTGGATGCCTCGCGGATACCCTTCTCGATAGCCGGGATGTACTCCTTCGGAATAGATCCGCCGACAACGGTGGACTCGAACTTGAAGGTCTCCTCGCCGTTGGGATCCATCGGCTCGAACTTAACCTTACAATGTCCGTACATACCGGAACCGCCGGACTGGTGTACGTACTTTCCTTCGACATCGACAGCCTTGGTGTAGGTCTCCTTGTAAGCAACCTCAGGTGCGCCTACATTAGCCTCTACCTTGAACTCACGAAGCAGACGGTCAACGATGATCTCCAGGTGAAGCTCACCCATTCCGGAGATGATGGTCTGGCCGGTTTCCTCGTTGGTTCTTACACGGAAGGTAGGATCCTCCTCAGCCAGCTTAGCCAGAGCGTCTGTCATCTTGCCCTGAGATGCCTTTGTCTTCGGCTCGATGGCAACGGAGATAACCGGCTCAGGGAATTCCATGGACTCAAGAATGATCGGGTGCTGCTCATCGCAGATGGTGTCACCGGTTGTTGTGGTCTTGAAGCCTACAGCAGCAGCGATATCACCGGCGAATACCTCATCCAGCTCCATTCTCTTGTTGGCATGCATCTGGAGAAGTCTTCCGACTCTTTCCTTCTTATCCTTGGTGGAGTTCAGAACATAGGAACCGGTCTTGCAGGTACCGGAGTAAACTCTGAAGTATGCAAGCTTTCCTACGAACGGGTCTGTCATGATCTTGAATGCCAGAGCTGCGAACGGCTCGGTGTCAGAGGACGGTCTGGTCTCGGCATTGCCGTCCAGATCGGTACCCTCCACATCCGGAACGTCTGTGGGAGCCGGCAGGAAATCAATAACAGCATCCAGAAGCTTCTGAACACCCTTGTTTCTGTAAGCAGTACCGCAGAGACACGGAATAGCATCGCCGGCGATGGTTCCCTTACGGAGAGCAGCCTTCATTTCCTCAACGGTCAGCTCCTCGCCCTCCAGGTACTTCTCCATCAGCTCGTCATCCAGCTCGGCGATCTGCTCTACCATCTTCTCATGGTAAGCTTCAACGTCGTCCTTCAGATCCTCCGGAACGTCAGTGATCTCGATCTGCTCGCCCTTGTCATCCTTATAGTAGTACGCTCTCATCTCGAAGAGATCGATCAGACCGATGAAGGTATCCTCACGGCCCATCGGGTACTGTGTGATGACGCAGTTCTTGCCAAGACGGTCAACGATGGTCTGTACTGAATGGAAGAAATCAGCACCGACTACGTCCATCTTGTTGATGAATGCGATTCTGGGTACATGATAGGTGTCTGCCTGACGCCATACGTTCTCAGACTGAGGCTCTACACCGCTCTTTGCGTCGAACACGCCGACAGCGCCGTCAAGCACTCTCAGGGAACGCTCAACCTCTACAGTGAAATCCACGTGGCCCGGAGTATCGATGATGTTGATACGATACTCAGGTGCGCCGGCGATCTTCACATGCTCATGCTCTGGAGTCCAGTGACATGTTGTAGCGGCTGATGTAATGGTGATACCTCTCTCCTGCTCCTGGGCCATCCAGTCCATGGTTGCAGTACCTTCATGAGTCTCACCGATCTTGTGGTTTACACCGGTGTAGAAAAGGATACGCTCTGTGAGAGTGGTCTTTCCTGCATCGATATGCGCCATAATACCAATATTTCTTGTATGCTCAAGAGAATACTGTCTTTCAGCCATTGTCCTTTCCTCCTATCAGAATCTGTAATGAGCAAATGCCTTATTGGCCTCAGCCATTCTGTGCATCTCCTCTTTACGCTTTACTGCTGCACCTGTATTGTTGGCAGCATCCATAATCTCATTTGCCAGTCTCTCGGCCTGTGTCTTCTCAGATCTCTTTCTGGAGAACTCTGTGAGCCATCTGAGCGCCAGTGTCTGACGTCTCTCCGGCTTAACCTCCATCGGTACCTGATAAGTAGCACCGCCGACACGCTTAGCCTTAACCTCGAGTACAGGCATGAGGTTGTTCATAGCCTCCTCGAAAACTTCCAGTGCTTCCTTGCCAGACTTTTCCTTCACCTGGTCGAAAGCGCCATAAACGATCTTCTGAGCAACACCCTTCTTGCCATCCAGCATGATGGAATTCACAAGCTTTGTAACGATCTTGGAATTGTACATCGGGTCTGCCAGAACGTCTCTGTGCAGAGTATGTCCTTTACGTGGCACGTTACTTCCCTCCTTAAACATTACATTTAGATCTTAGGTACTCTTCGCAGCTACGTGAAATCCTCACGCGCTCTGCGAGTTCATGCGGACTATGGACGCACTCTTTGTATAAATCGTGGACCAAATATCCGTCATAACCATGTCTAAAATTTTTCTTTAGCAACTGATTTTTGAAACCGGGCAGAATTACTTCTTAGCCTTGGGTCTCTTTGCGCCGTACTTGGAACGAGCCTGCATTCTGTTTGCAACGCCGGCTGTATCCAGTGTACCTCTGATGATATGATATCTTGTACCGGGCAGATCCTTTACACGGCCGCCGCGGATCATAACAACAGAGTGCTCCTGAAGGTTGTGTCCCTCTCCCGGGATGTATGAGGTAACCTCGATTCCGTTGGAAAGACGTACTCTGGCGATCTTACGAAGAGCAGAGTTCGGCTTCTTCGGGGTAGCAGTCTTCACTGCGGTACATACACCACGCTTCTGAGGAGCGCTGTTTTCAGTTGCTTTCTTCTTCAGGGAATTGAAACCTCTCTGAAGAGCAGGTGCAGTAGACTTCTTCTTGGATGTCTGTCTGCCCTTTCTGACTAACTGGTTAAATGTGGGCATTTTGGTCTCCTTTCATTAAAATTTAGTGCTTTTTCTTCATCAGACCGCCCTGCTTAGAGGCTTTAACGAAGAAAAAGGCATGCAAAAATCGCACGCCTAGACAATATATCTCAAAGCCGTTTTCCTGTCAATCGGATTTCACTGTTTTTACAGAAGTACAAGGCATTCTGTCTCAGAAAAAGGAAATCCCCCCGAAGGGGAGACGATCCTGTGACCGCCTGCTCCTTCCGGAGGGGATAATGCTTACAGCTCGTTGTTCAGTTCTCTTTCCAGTCTCTCTGCTTCCGCGGTCTGCTCAACGCCTTCCGCATCCACATCAAAGGCCTCGTCCCTTGTGAAGAGCTCGCCTTCATTTTCCTCAAGCTCCTTCGGGTCTGTGGAAAGCTTGATGTTCCGATAACGCTTCATGCCGGTACCTGCCGGAATCAGCTTACCGATGATAACGTTCTCCTTCAGTCCCACAAGGTGATCCACCTTGCCGTTGATGGCCGCCTCGGTCAGAACCTTGGTGGTCTCCTGGAAGGATGCCGCAGACATGAAGGAATCCGTTGCCAGGGAAGCCTTGGTGATTCCCAGCATGGTGCGCTTGCCCTCAGCCGGCTTCTTGCCCTCGCTGACGAGACGCTCGTTCTCATCCTCGAAGTCAAGGCGATCCACTGTGGTGCCCGGGATAAAGTCGGAATCGTTGGACTCGTTGACTCTCTCCTTCTTCATCATCTGGTGTACGATCATCTCGATATGCTTATCGTTGATTTCTACACCCTGCAGACGGTATACACGCTGTACCTCAGAGATCATGTAATCCTGAACGGCCTGTACGCCCTTGATCTTCAGAAGATCGTGCGGGTTGATGGAGCCCTCGGTCAGCACATCGCCGGCCTCCAGCTTCTGTCCATCCAGCACCTTCAGTCTGGAGCCGTACGGAATCAGATAGGTCTTGGACTGGCCGCTCTCATTGTCGGTCACCACAACCTCTCTCTTCTTCTTGGTGTCCTTGATCTCCACAACACCCGGAATCTCGGTGAGGATAGCAAGTCCCTTCGGCTTACGTGCCTCGAAAAGCTCCTCGACTCTCGGAAGACCCTGTGTGATATCGCCGCCGGCCACACCGCCGGTATGGAAGGTTCTCATGGTCAGCTGTGTACCCGGCTCACCGATGGACTGTGCCGCGATGATGCCGACAGACTCGCCGACCTGTACCGGCTGACCGGTTGCCAGGTTCGCGCCGTAGCACTTGGCACAGATGCCGTTCTTGGAGCGGCAGGTGAGCACGCTGCGGATACGGATGGACTTCCGTCCCTGCTTGTTCAGCGCAGCCATGATCTTCGGTGCTCTCTTCGGCGTTACCATGCGGTCTGCCTTGATGACCACAGCGCCGGTCTCCGGATCCACCACATCCTCTGCCAGGAAGCGGCCGGTGATTCTCTCCTCCAGAGACTCGATCTTCTCCTGTCCGTCGGACAGCTCGGTGATCTCCATGGAAGGAATCTTGTCGCGTCCCTCTGCACAGTCGATGTCACGGATGATGAGATCCTGTGCCACGTCTACCAGACGTCTGGTCAGGTAACCGGAATCGGCGGTACGCAGTGCCGTATCGGAAAGTCCCTTACGGGCACCGTGTGCAGAAATGAAGTACTCCAGTACGTCCAGTCCCTCACGGAAGTTGGACTTGATGGGCAGCTCGATGGTCTTACCGGTGGTATCTGCCATCAGGCCTCGCATGCCGGCCAGCTGCTTGATCTGCTTATCGGAGCCTCGTGCTCCGGAATCTGCCATCATGAAGATGTTGTTGTACTTATCGAGGCCGGTCAGAAGGTCCTTGGTCAGCTGATCATCGGTGGTCTTCCAGGTCTCGATTACTTCCTTATAACGTTCCTCCTCGGTGATGAGACCGCGGCGGAAGTTCCGGGCAATCTTGTCCACTGTCTTCTGGGCATCGTCCAGAAGTGCAGGCTTGGTTGCCGGCACAGTCATGTCGTGAATGGATACGGTCATGGCTGCTCTTGTGGAGAACTTGTAGCCGATGGCCTTGATGTCATCCAGGGTCAGAGCGGTCTGGGTTGCGCCGTGCACATCCATAACCTTCTCCAGGATCTGCTTCAGGTTCTTCTTCTTTACCAGGAAGTTGATCTCCGGCACCAGCTCGTTGCCCGGGATCGAACGATCCACAAAGCCCAGATCCTGCGGAATGATCTCGTTGAAGAGCAGACGGCCTACTGTGGTCTCAATAACGCCCTCGTAGTGCTTCTCGCTGCCGTCCTCCTGCTTCACATCCCGGTCAACCCGGCACTTGATCTTCGCATGCAGTGTCACATACTTGTTCTCGTATGCCAGAATGGCCTCATTGATGGACTTGAAGGCCATGCCTTCGCCCTTGTCGTTGTCTCTCTCCTGGGTCAGGTAGTAAACACCCAGCACCATATCCTGAGAGGGAACGGCAACCACACCGCCGTCTGACGGCTTCAGGAGGTTGTTCGGAGAGAGCAGCATGAAGCGGCACTCTGCCTGTGCTTCCTGCGTCAGCGGAAGGTGGATAGCCATCTGGTCACCGTCGAAGTCGGCGTTGAAGGCCGCACATACCAGCGGATGCAGCTTGATGGCCTTACCCTCTACCAGGATCGGCTCGAAGGCCTGGATACCCAGTCTGTGCAGGGTCGGAGCACGGTTCAGCATAACCGGGTGCTCCTTGATGACGTCTTCCAGGATATCCCATACCTGGGGATCCAGACGCTCTACCATCTTCTTCGCGTTCTTGATGTTGTGGGCCTTGCCGGATTCCACCAGCTCCTTCATCACGAAGGGCTTGAAGAGCTCGATGGCCATTTCCTTCGGCACACCGCACTGATAGATCTTCAGCTCCGGTCCCACGACGATAACGGAACGTCCGGAGTAGTCAACTCGCTTACCCAGCAGGTTCTGACGGAAGCGTCCCTGCTTACCCTTGAGCATGTCGGAAAGAGACTTCAGCGCACGGTTGCCCGGGCCGGTTACCGGTCTGCCGCGGCGGCCGTTGTCGATCAGCGCGTCCACAGCCTCCTGCAGCATTCTCTTCTCGTTCCGGACAATGATCTCCGGTGCGCCCAGCTCCAGGAGACGGGCCAGACGGTTGTTTCTGTTGATGATTCTTCTGTACAGATCATTCAGGTCGGAGGTTGCAAAACGGCCGCCGTCCAGCTGTACCATCGGACGAAGATCGGGCGGGATCACCGGAAGGTTGGTGAGGATCATCCACTCCGGCTTGTTGCCGGAGGAGCGGAAGGCCTCTACCACCTCCAGACGCTTCACGATTCTGGTCCGCTTCTGTCCTGAAGAATCATCCAGCTCGGAGCGAAGCTCCTTGTATTCCTTCTCCAGATCGATGGACTGCAGAAGCTCCAGAACGGCCTCTGCACCCATGCCGGCGCGGAAGGAGCCGTAGCCGTACTGCTCCACCGCATCGCGGTAATCCTTCTCGGAAAGAACCTGCTTGTAGCTCAGTCCGGTTTCACCGGCATCCAGCACCACATAGGATGCGAAGTACAGCACTCTCTCCAGTGTTCTCGGGCTGATATCCAGGATCAGACCCATGCGGGAAGGGATGCCCTTGAAGTACCAGATATGAGAAACCGGTGCTGCCAGAGCGATATGTCCCATTCTCTCACGACGAACGGAGGACTTGGTCACCTCCACGCCGCAGCGGTCACAGGTAACGCCCTTGTAACGGATCTTCTTGTACTTTCCGCAGTGACACTCCCAGTCCTTGACCGGTCCGAAAATGCGCTCGCAGAACAGACCGTCCTTCTCCGGCTTCAGCGTTCTGTAGTTGATGGTCTCCGGCTTCTTCACCTCGCCGTAGGACCACTCAAGAATCTTGTCCGGTGAGGCAAGGCCGATTTTGATGGAATCAAACTGAATCGGCTCATTTACATTCTCAAGCTGTGCCATGTAATCCTCCTATATGTTTATCCGTTGTCACTGTCGTCTCCGAAGTCATCGCCTGCAAAGAGCGTATCGGCATCCGCTGCGCTGAAATCCTCGCTGCCGAACTCGTCAGCGAAATCCTCTGCCAGCTCAGCCTCTTCATTCTTCTCTGCACCGGCATCCTTCGCCTCGCTGTCCACCAGCTCGCCGTCCTTGAACTCCTGCTGGGTGTAGCCGTAGGCGCCGTAGTTTTCCTGACGGTCATAGCGTCCGTCACCGCCGGACAGAAGACGATGCATATCCTGATTTGCGTCGTAGAGATCCTCGGTGATCTCCACCTCGTTCTGGTTCTCATCCAGCACGCGCATATCCAGGCACAGTGCCTGCATTTCCTTCAGGAGCACCTTGAAGGACTCCGGAACACCCGGTGCCGGGATATTCTGTCCCTTAATGATGGCCTCGTAGGTCTTCACACGGCCTGCAACGTCATCGGACTTCATGGTCAGAATCTCCTGCAGTGTATAAGCCGCGCCGTAAGCCTCCAGGGCCCAAACCTCCATCTCTCCGAATCTCTGTCCGCCGAACTGTGCTTTACCGCCCAGAGGCTGCTGTGTTACCAGAGAGTACGGGCCGGTGGAACGGGCATGGATCTTATCGTCTACCAGATGATGCAGCTTCAGGTAGTGCATGAAGCCGATGGAGGTCGGTCCGTCAAACTTCTCGCCGGTACGTCCGTCGCGGAGCTGAACCTTTCCGTCGATGCCGATGGGCACACCCTTCCACTCTGCTCTGTGATCCAGATGCTCATGGAGGTACTCATAAACGCCCGGATCCAGCTCTTCCTTATGCTTCTCCGAGAACTCCTCCCAGGAGAGGTTCACGTAGTCGTTTGCCAGCAGCAGGGTCTGCTGGATATCATTCTCGTCTGCACCGTCGAAGATCGGTGTGGATACATCAATGCCCAGGGCCTTGGCAGCCAGAGACAGATGCAGCTCCAGCACCTGTCCGATATTCATTCGGGACGGCACACCCAGCGGATTCAGCACGATATCCAGGGGACGGCCGTTGGGAAGATACGGCATATCCTCCACCGGAAGCACGCGGGAAACGACACCCTTGTTTCCGTGACGGCCGGCCATCTTATCGCCGACACCGATCTTTCTCTTCTGCGCAATATAGATACGAACAGACTCGGATACACCGGGTGCCAGCTCGTCGGAATTCTCTCTGGTGAATACCATGGCGTTGATCACGGTACCGTAAGCGCCGTGCGGCACCTTCAGAGAGGTATCTCTCACCTCACGGGCCTTCTCACCGAAGATGGCGCGCAGCAGTCTTTCCTCTGCGGTCAGCTCGGTCTCGCCCTTCGGGGTCACCTTGCCCACCAGGATATCACCGGCACGAACCTCGGCGCCGATACGGATGATGCCGCGGTCGTCCAGGTTCTTCAGGGCATCGTCGCCGACACCCGGCACATCGGAGGTAATCTCCTCCGGTCCCAGCTTGGTATCCCGGGCCTCGCACTCATATTCCTCGATATGAATGGAGGTATAGACATCGTTCTGCACCAGACGCTCTGACAGCAGAACGGCATCCTCGTAGTTGTAGCCCTCCCAGGTCATGAAGCCGATGAGCGGGTTCTTGCCCAGCGCGATCTCGCCGTCATGGGTAGAAGGTCCGTCTGCGATCACATCGCCGGCCTCCACATGATCGTGGGCGAACACGATGGGCTTCTGGTTGTAGCCGTTGGACTGGTTGGAGCGCATGAACTTCATGAGCTTATACTCATCCAGCACGCCGTCCTTGTCCCGCTTGATGACAATGCGGTTGGAGGCAGAGATCACCACCTCGCCGGCATTCTTTGCCACGATGCAGGCGCCTGAGTCCACGGCAGCCTTTGCGGAGATACCGGTATCTACAACAGCACTCTCTGTGGTCAGCAGCGGCACAGCCTGACGCTGCATGTTGGATCCCATCAGCGCACGGTTCGCATCGTCGTTCTGCAGGAACGGGATCATGGAGGTTGCCACGGAGAACACCATCTTCGGGGACACGTCCATCATATCGATGCTGGCCTTCGGGAATGCGGAGGTCTGCTCACGGTAACGGCCGGAAACGCTGTCATGCACGAAGTGTCCTTCCTCGTCCAGGGCCTCGTTTGCCTGTGCCACCACATAGTTGTCCTCTTCGTCCGCAGCCAGGTATACCACCTCGTCTGTTACGACAGGATTCTTGGGATCGCTCTTGTCCACCATACGGTACGGTGCCTCAATGAAGCCGTACTCGTTGATCCGGGCGTAGGAAGCCAGAGAGTTGATCAGACCGATGTTCGGTCCCTCAGGGGTCTCGATGGGGCACATACGTCCGTAGTGGGTATAATGTACATCTCGCACCTCGAATCCGGCACGATCTCTGGAGAGACCGCCGGGTCCGAGAGCGGAAAGTCTTCTCTTATGGGTCAGCTCAGACAGCGGGTTGTTCTGGTCCATGAACTGTGAGAGCTGTGAGGAGCCGAAGAACTCCTTCACGGAAGCCGTCACCGGCTTGATGTTGATGAGAGACTGCGGCGTAATGTCGTCGATGTCCTGGGTGGACATTCTCTCGCGCACTACTCTCTCCATACGGGAAAGGCCGATGCGGTACTGGTTCTGCAGCAGCTCGCCTACCGCACGGATACGACGGTTGCCCAGGTGATCGATATCGTCCTTAACACCGATCTCCTCCTCCAGGTGCATGCAGTAGTTGATGGAGGCGAAGATATCCTCGAGCGTGATATGCTTCGGGATCAGCTCGTGGATGCTCTTCCGGATCACAGCGGCCAGCTCCTCAGCAGAAGCGCCTTCATTATCATCCAGAAGCTTGCGGAGTGCCGGATAGTATACCAGCTCATGAATGCCGAGCTCTGCCGGATCCAGCTCCTCGGGCAGCCACTTCGCAGCGTCTACCTCCAGAGAGGACAGCACCTTCTCCTTCCGGGTCGGTCCTTCGATCCAGACATAGGGCACAGCCGCATCCTGGATCTCGACGGCCTTCTGCAGGTCCACCACGTCACCGGCCTCGGCGATCACCTCACCGGTGGTCTGATCCACCACATCCTCAGCCAGGGTCTGGCCCTTGATGCGGTTCTTGAAATGCAGCTTCTTATTGAACTTATAACGGCCTACCTTGGCAAGGTCATAGCGTCTCGGATCGAAGAACATCGCAGAGAGCAGAGACTGTGCAGAGTCCACAGACAGCGGCTCACCCGGACGGATCTTCTTGTAGAGCTCCAGCAGACCTTCCTCGTAATTGGTAGAGGAATCCTTCTCGAAGGAAGCCAGCAGCTTCGGCTCCTCGCCGAACAGATCAATGATCTCTGCATTGGAGCCAACGCCCAGGGCACGGATGAATACCGTTACCGGCACCTTACGTGTACGGTCCACACGCACAAAGAAGACATCATTGGAATCGGTCTCATACTCGATCCATGCACCGCGGTTGGGGATCACTGTACAGGAATACAGCTCCTTACCGATCTTGTCATGGTCGATACCATAATAGATACCGGGGGAACGAACCAGCTGGGATACGATAACACGCTCCGCACCATTGATCACGAAGGAGCCGGTGTCGGTCATCAGCGGAAGATCTCCCATGAAGATCTCGTGCTCGTTGATCTCGTCCTTCTCCTTGTTGTTCAGGCGAACCTTAACCTTGAGAGGGGCCGCATAGGTGGCGTCACGCTCCTTGCACTCCTCGATTGTATATTTCTTCTCGTCCTCGCAGAGCTTGAAGCCCACGAATTCCAGGCTCATGTGGCCTGCGAAATCCTGGATTGGAGAAATGTCATCGAAAGCCTCCTTCAGGCCCTCGTTCAGAAACCACTTGTAGGAGTCTTTCTGAATCTCAATCAGATTTGGCATCTCCAAAACTTCTTTACTCTGAGAGAAAGTCATTCTGATGTTTTTACCGGTTCTCACCGGGCGCATTTTGCTTTTTTTCATTGACCGTTCACCCCTGCTAATCGGACAGTCACCCGTCCTTCTGGTTAGGATCCACAGCCCTGCACGGCGCCGCTGTACGCCTGGGATAATGTCTTCGGCGCAGCTGCCGGGCAAGCCCTGAATCAGTTCTTTCTGCTACTGCTTCTTCCGGGACAGCCGGGAATTCAGGCGAATTCCGAAAAAAGGGCGCATTTAGCCCATTGACCCAAAATAGCAAACTTCATACTATCATCCGCAGGTGCAACTGTCAATTACCAAATTATTTAGGGATTTTTCAGGATTTTTACCAAAAAGCGCACAAAAGGGCTGTTCGCAAAAAATCCGCAGCGATCACCCGCTGCGGATTCTGTCAGGCCATTGCCCATATTACTTTTTCTTCTTGTCCTTGCTCTGCTTGGCTCTGTCCTCGGAGTCCTTCTTCACGATCTCCGCAGCCTTGGCTGTGGTCTTCTGCAGGAAGCCCTTCTTCTTCGGCGCTGCCTGCTCGAGACCGCCCCGGGCCGACTTCACGGAACGGATGTAGAGGCCGGAAACCGTTACCTTCACTTCCTTCTTCACCGGAATCAGGTCAAATACAGCGGGATCGGCGATCATGGTCACCAGCCGGTTGCCCACCTTTGCCTTCACGATCGGCAGCTTCTGCAGCTTCAGATATACCGGGGTCTGCTCCTGCACCTGCTTCGGCAGTCCTGCAGCAACCGCGTCCTTGATGCTCATCTTCTTCTTGTCGATGACCAGAATGGTGGCATCCATTGTGTTGGCCTCGATGATCGGCGCCTGCTCCTCCTGCTTCTTCTGCATCTTTCTGCCCAGGAAATACAGGATCACCAGCAGGATCAGCAGAATGATCAGTACGGTAATCAGCACCTTTCCGACCACTGCCCACTGAATCGCATTTAATACCATATGTCTATCCTCATCTTTCTGATTTTTCGCTACTATATCTTACTATTTCGCCTGCGAAATTGCAATGCTGAGTTCACAGTCTGCCAGCTTTCTTCCGTACTGCGTCATGGCATAGCGAAGCGCCAGCTGCCAGCTGCCCTCCGCCGGGCCCCGCTGCACCGAAACCTCCCGGGTATCGAAGCCGAGATCCATGGCGCCCGCCGGGGTCTCATACAGCATTTCATGGCAGAAGTTCTCCCGGTACAGAAGCGGATTTTCCGTGTCCCGGTTTTTCACGACCCGCACCGTCCGCTCTGCCGGAGAGATCTGCATGTCATGATGCACGCCCTCGAGGAGATAGCTGAGAAAAAGGCAGCCGTCCTTTTCCTCCCGGAGAATGCCGTCTGCCTGATGGACAAATGCCTGCGTTTCCCCGTCAACGGTCTGCTTTGTGTGCATGATGATGCGGACTTTCATTATATATACCTCGCTAATGATGTAAAGTTCGGCACGGCATCGCCGAGCAAGCTCAGCTCAGCATTTTATAGCTTTTTCCGGTGGTGCCGAACAATAACATAATAGAGCCCGCTCCTTGCGGAGCGGGCTCTAAAACAGATCAAAAAAGGATGAAAGAAAATAAATCTCGTACATTTATTATGTCATAATCCTAACACATCGCTGCCGAAAGTGTGTGAATCAAGTTTGAATAAATTGTTATGAATTTCTTAATTTCATTCCTCGCCGTAGCCGGGACGTCCGTAGGCGGTCTCGATGAGGTCCGCCACGAGCTTCTTCTTGTTCACGCCCTTGGCCTCCCAGAGCATGGGATACATGGAAATGGCCGTGAAGCCCGGGAGGGTGTTGATCTCGTTGAAGACCGGTCCCTCCTTTGTCAGGAAGAAGTCCACCCGGGAGAGACCGTAGCCGTCCACTGCGGCAAAAACCGCCTTGGCGCCCTGCCGGATCTGCTGCAGCTCCTCCTCCGTGAGAGAGGGATGCACATCCGTCTCCGACTGGGGATTGTTGTACTTCGCGTCATAATCGTAGAAGTCTGCCGCTGCCCGGATCTCGCCCACATCGGACATATGGATCACACCATCCGCACCCCGGAACACCGCGCATTCCAGCTCCCGGCCGGTAATGGTCTCCTCGATCAGCACCTTCCGGTCCACCGCAAAGGCCTTCTCGATGGCTGTCACCAGCTCTTCCCGGTTATGCGCCTTGCTGACGCCGCAGGAGGAGCCTGCATTGGAGGGCTTCACGAATACCGGGTAGGAGAAGGCTGCCTCGACTCTGGCAACATTATCCTCCATATCCTGAAGCTCCCGACCGATGACGGAAACATAGCGGGCCTGCCGCACACCGATCTTCTCGAGGGGCGCCTCAGCCACAATCTTTGTATACAGCTTGTCCATGGAGACCGCCGACGCCAGCACGCCGCAGCCCACATAGGGGATCCGGGCCAGCTCGAAGAGACCCTGGATGGTGCCGTCCTCGCCGTTCTTGCCGTGGAGCGCCGGGAAGATCACGTCGATCTTCTGCAAATGGCTCTCGCCGCTCTCCGTGTCCTGCACCAGCAGAGACTGCAGCTTCGCATCCGGCAGAAGGATGGCCCGCTTCCGGGACTGATACCAGCTGCCGTCCTCAATGCTTTCCAGAGAATCCGCCAGAAGCCACTCGCCCTCCTTTGTGATGCCCGCCAGGACCACATCATATGCCTCGGGATCCACGTTTTTCACAATGTTCACAACCGACTTGCAGGAAACCTCATGCTCCGAGGATCTGCCGCCGAATACCGCCAGTAAGCTCCGCTTCATCTGCCGCTCCTCTGTTCCTTAGTCCTGTGTTGCCTTCTCGATCTGTGCGATGGCTGCCTTCTGCATGGGAATTCTGCAGTTCTTGTTGCTGCCGAACTCTACGATCACGGTATCATCCGTGATGTCGATGATCACGCCGTAGAAGCCGGAGGTGGTCAGTACGGTATCGCCGACAGCCACGCTGGCCAGCATCTCCTGTGCCTTCTTCTTCTCCTTCTGTGCCGGTCTGATGCTCCAGAAATAAAGAATGGCAATAATTGCAACAATGTAAATCACCCAGCCGATTGAACTCATGGCTTCGCCCTCCTAAAGGTCATAAAAATAATAGTCTTTGCTGTTATTTTAACAGCATGCGTAAAAAATATTTTAGCATTCGCTGTTCAGATTGTCCAGCGCTTCCTGCTTCCAGCTGTCCCAGAAGCCGCCCCGGATCGCGGTGCGGATCTCCTCCGTCAGATGGTTGTAGAAGTACAGGTTGTGGAGCACGCAGAGCCGCATGCCCAGGATCTCCTTCGCCTTCAGCAGATGCCGGATATAGGCTCTGGAGTAGCCGCCGCTGAAGCTGCCGTCGGGGCGGCGCGTTCCCGCGCAGACCGGACACTGACAGCCCTCCTCGATGGGACGGGGATCCAGCTCGTGCTTCTGATTGAAGAGATTGATCTTGCCCCGGTGGGTATAGACATGGCCGTGGCGGCCGTTCCGGGACGGATAGACGCAGTCAAAGAAGTCAATGCCGCGGTCCACGGACTCGATGATGTTCGCGGGTGTACCCACGCCCATCAGATAGGTCGGCTTCCTCCGGGGAAGATGCGGCACCACCTCATCCAATATGTGGTACATCTCCTCGTGGGACTCTCCCACCGCCAGGCCGCCCACGGCATAGCCGTCCAGGTTCATCTCGCTGATGATCTTCGCATGCTCGATGCGGACATCCGGCAGGATACCGCCCTGGTTGATGCCGAAGAGCAGCTGATGCGGATTCACCGTATCCGGCAGGCTGTTGAGCCGCTGCATTTCCTTCCGGCAGCGCTCCAGCCAGCGGGTGGTGCGCTCCACAGAGGGCAGGATGTAGTCCCGGTCTGCCAATGCCGGCGGGCACTCATCGAAGGCCATGGCAATGGTGGAGCCCAGATTCGACTGAATCTGCATGGACTCCTCCGGACCCATGAAGATCCGGCGTCCGTCGATATGGGAGCGGAAGTAGACGCCCTCCTCCTTGATCTTCCGGCCGGTGCCGGCCAGGCTGAAGACCTGGAAGCCGCCGGAATCCGTGAGGATCGGCCGGTCCCAGTTCATAAACTTATGGAGACCGCCGAAGCGGTGGATCAGCTCGTCGCCGGTCCGCACATGGAGATGGTAGGTATTGGACAGCTCGATCTGGGTGCCGATGCTCCGGAGGTCATCGGTGGAAACGCCGCCCTTGATGGCCGCCACGGTGCCCACATTCATGAACACCGGGGTTTCTACCGTACCGTGGACGGTTTCCACATGAGCGGATTTTGCTCTGCCGCTCTCAGCAACAATTTCATATTTCATGGCTTAACCCTTTTTCCCGGACTTGGCCTTTTTCTTCGGAGCCGCCTTCATTTCCGCAGCCTTCTTCGCGCGATTCTTCTCTGCCAGGCAGACAAAATCATACCAGAGCGGGCCGGCCACCATCACAGAGGACCAGGCGCCGGAGAGGATGCCCACCATCAGCGGCATGGTGAAGTCCCGGATGGAGCTTACACCGAAGATGAAGAGCATCAGCACGGTGATGAAGGTGGTCAGCGTGGTGTTGATGGACCGGGTGAAGGTCTCCGAAATGGCCTTGTTCACTGCGAGCTTCATGTCCTTCCGTCCGCCCGGGGCGTTCAGGTTCTCCCGGATCCGGTCGAAGATGACGATGGTGGCGTTGATGGAATAACCCACAATGGTCAGGACGCAGGCAATGAAGGTGGAGCCCACTGCCCAGCGGAGTGCCGCATAGAAGGTGATGGTCACGAGAACGTCATGGGCCAGGGCCGCAATGGCTGCGCTGGCGAACTTCAGGTCCTTAAAGCGGATCCAGATATAGATCAGCATGAAGAAGATGGCGATGACCAGTGCCCAGACCGCGTCCTTCTTCATCTCGAGAGACACCGCACCGGAAATGTTTTCGGTGGTGATCTCGGACTCGTCCACACTGAAGGTATCCGCCAGCTTCTCATAGAGGGTGCTGCGCTCGTCCGTGGTCAGGGTCCGGGTCTTGATGATGACCTCATTGGTGCCCGCCACCTTGGAGGCCTGGGCGGAGGAATTGCCGCCGGTCACCTCGGTGAATACCGGGATCACCTGCTTGTCAATGTCGTCCATGGACAGCTCCTCGTTGAAGGTAATGTTGGTGGAGGAACCGCCCTGGAAGTCGAGATCGTAGTTAAAGAGGTTGCCGAGGCTCTTCTTGTTGACGCCCATGGCGATGAAGCCGGCGACGATCACTGCCAGAGAGATGCCGTAAGCGAACTTTCTCACTTTAATGAAGTCACGGACCTTCACTTCCTTCCGGATGCCGTAGAGCTTCGGGTTCTCAGCGCCCAGCTGGTAGAAGCAGAACATGATGAGCCGCGTCACCAGCAGTGCCGTGATCAGGGAGATAATGATACCGATGGCCAGTGTGGTAGCAAAGCCCCGCACGGTACCGGAGCCGCGAAGATAGAGCACGGCTGCCGCGATCAGCGTGGTGATGTTGCCGTCCAGGATCGCAGACAGTGCCTTGGAATAGCCCGCCTTGATGGAGGCTGCCACGGAATTGCCCTTGCCGATCTCCTCCTTGATTCTGGTGAAGATGATGACATTGGCATCCACCGCCATACCGATGGAGAGGATAATGCCGGCGATGCCCGGCAGTGTGAGCGTCACCTCAAAGGCCTGCAGGAGCACCAGCTCGAGACCCACATACATGAGGAGAGCCAGGGATGCTGCAAAGCCCGGCAGAAGGTAAACCACGGTCATAAACACCATGACCAGTGCCACGCCGATGCCGGCTGCCTTGATGGAGGAGGAAATGGCCTCCTGTCCGAGGGTTGCGCCGATGACATTGGAGCGAAGCTCTGTCAGCTGTACCGGCAGGGCGCCGATACGGATGGTCTGGGCGATCTTGTTGGCTTCCTCATAGCTGTCGATGCCGGTGATGGAGGCCTGGCCGCCGTTGATGGCTTCCTTTACGTTCGGGGCAGAGATCACCTCGTTGTTGTATACGATATACAGAGGGCTGCCGACATTATCCGCCGTTGCCTGGGCGAACTTCTCCGCGCCGCTGTCGTTGAAGGTGAGCTCGATGACATATTCCGTAGAGCTGCCGTTCTTTGTCATGCCGGCTGTCGCGTTCTTCACATCGTCGCCGGTGAGCAGCACGTTGCCGGACTTGTCCATAAACTGCAGGGTACCGGGCTCGCCCAGCTCCTCCAGAATGGCATTGGCATCCGTTGCGCCCGGAATGTCGATATTGATGCGGTTGCTGCCCTCCTGGTAGACCTGAGCCTCCGTGGAGTAGCTCTGGGCCTTCAGCTGCAGCTTGTATACAGTATCCGACATCTGCTCCGAGGTGGGATCATCCTCCACGGTCTGATAGGTAATGGATACACCGCCGTTCAAATCCAGTCCCAGCTTGATGTCCTTCGCGCCGCGGTAGCCCAGCAGGCAGAAGCCCGCCGTCACCAGCAGCACCAGAAGCAGGCCGAGACCGCCCTTTACTTTCTTGTTCATTGCTGTATTTCCTTCTTTCTAAATAAGCCCGGCACCACATCGCTGCAGTACCGAACAATTACACAGAGATAAACAGCATTTTAGCACAAGGCCATGGGGCTTGCAAGGGCGTTCGCCGGGTGGGGTAATGTCGGCAGCGCTGAGACACCGGCAGTGACGGAACTATGGTTGCGCCTTCGTAACAGACTCGACGGCGCACTGATGTTTCTTGCTTTCCTTATCGTAATTGATGCCCACCAGTAAGATATCGCCCGTATATTCTGCAATGCCCTCCGGATATTTCTTCTCCCGGATCTGCTGCAGTGCCGTCTGCACGGACTGATTCCATTTCAGCTCCACAAGAAGCGCGGGGTACTCATTTCGGTACTCCGGCTTCGGCAGAAATACAAAATCGGCAAAGCCTCTGCCCGTCGGCAGCTCCCGCATTGGCTTAAAATAGAATTGCATGGCGCTGAGATAGGCAATGGTCAGAACACTGCTCAGTGAATTTTCGTTATGATACTGGATGGCGGATGCATATTCATTGTGAATTTTTTCGATCTGCTCTGCCACTGCTGCCCCATCCATCTCTAACGTGGCTTTCAGCAGCCGGTCAGACGATTGCCAGAACTGTGTCAGCTCATTCCAGGGCCGGCTTTCTACCGCAGCTGCAAGCTCCTGCCGGATCTCCTCATTGGGAACAAAGGCCGTCTTTCTGCTCTGATCGTAGCCCAGATATCCCAGATGAATCATATAGCTCAGCACATCATCCCGGCTCTGAATATTCACCGTATCATTCTTGAATGTAGCTGTATTCACCTTCACAGCAGCGCCGGAAAGCATTTCAATAATAGCGGTTTTCAGGCCCTCATAATCCATATTGATGAGCGGAACAATGGCTTCGTAAGACGCTGTCTCCGACCAATAGCTCTTGAATTCTCCCTTCAGCATGACAGCGCTCACTGCACGGGGATTGTATACCTGATAATCCTTCAGCAGATAGCCGTCATACCAGCGCTTCACTTCGCTGAAATCTTGGTGATAGGTCTCGGAAAGCGCCTTTACCTCATCCTCTGTAAAGCCGATATAGCGCGCCAGGCTGCTGGGGCTCACCATGGTAAACTCATCAAAATTATTCAGTGCCGACTGCGTTTTCTCCCGCTTGATGGGAAGAATTCCCGTCAGATAAGCCAGCGCAATGTAGCGACTGGGCTCTGTGCCTTTAAACATGGCGCGCAGAAAGCTGATATACTCCTCCGTCACCTTCTGATTCGCCGCTTCGTCCCGGATCAGAACATCCCACTCATCTACGATCACAACAAATTTGTTGCCGGTTTCCGTATAAATCCGTGCCAGTGCCTCCGGCAGCGACACACAGTCTGCCGCTACCTCATCCGGATAATACTCTCTCAGCTCCCGAATCGTCTGCTCCGTAATATACGCCACCACCTGCTCCGGCGCACCTGCCGGCTCCAGACACCACTGAATATCCCAATGGATCACATCATATTGATTCAGGTGCTTTCGAAAATCCGGTGCGCTGCCGATCTCAAGCCCTGAAAACATCTCTTCCGACTGACAGCCCTTGCTGTAGTAGGCCGTCAGCATATTGGCGGTGATGGACTTTCCGAAGCGTCGCGGACGGCTGTTGCAAATGAAGGCGTCTGTCGATGCCAGCACACTGTTCATATATCGAATCAGTCCGCTTTTATCCACATAGATCCGCGCATTCAGCGCTGCCTGAAACGCGGAATTATCCGGGTTCACAAACATTCCCATAGGGGCTCCTTTCTGTGTAAATTACGCTTTAAGCTCCGGGTATGCCGAGTTTCCTTAATATATCGTAGCGTTCATGCTGTTATATTCTTCGAAGAGCTGCAGACACGCATCGCGGTCCAGCTCAACCAAATAGTCCTGAAAGGCCTCGCGACCTCCGAACATCTCATCAAATTGCTTGTCGCGAAAGCCTATCATTT
>CAVELT010000074.1:0-17641 GCA_963616545.1 Dysosmobacter segnis
TTCGCCATGTTGATCTCGTCCAGCACCGCAAAGCCGCCGTCCCGGGCGGCAAGCCATACCGGCCCCGGCTTAAACACCACCCGCTGACCGTCAAAGCTGTCTGCCCCGATCAGATAGGCAGCATCCATCCCCACATGAAAGGAGACGTCCCAGGCGGGTCTGCCGAAGAGCGCCGCCAGATTCTCACAGAGCACATTTTTTCCCGTGGCCTTGGGACCGGAGAGCAGCAGATTCTTCCCGGCCAGCAGCGCCGCCAGTGCCGCGTTCCAGACCTCCGCCCCGTAATAGGGACAGTCCGGCTGCGGGATCCGGGCTGCCAGAGCTTCCGTCACCGGATTGTTCTCCCGCAGCGCCTGCACCTGCCGCAGCAGGCCCTCATCCACACCGTCTCCCCGCAATGTTGAAAACAGCGCCTCTGTCTCCATTGTCATCCACCTCCCGCTTCACTGCTGCCTTACGCCGAACACAGCTGCCTGCGCAGCGCATCCTTTACTGATATGCCGCCACAAGAAACATGGGCTTGATCTCCACCACCTCGTCATATTCCTTCTTGGAAACGCTGACCTGGGCATTCAGCGCCTGCAGATCCTGCTTCACCAGCTGCAGCGCGCCCTCGGCGGTTTCCGTCCGTCCCTCCCGCAGCACCCGGATCATGCGGGTCAGCACAACGGGATGGGCATATCTTGCCGGCACCGGGAAGTCTTCTCCGCCGAGCGCCGTCGCCATGGCCTGCACCGCATCCTCATATTCCTGCGTCACCGTATGAAGATTGTTTGCCGCACTGGGCAGTACCCGCGCCGCCGAGATCAGGAAAATGACGGCGAGCCCGATGAGCACGATATACATACCGTCCTCTCTGCCCTGCAGAAAGCGAAGCACGCCGAAGGCCGCCGCAATGATGGCAAAAACAAAGACCACCAGCGCCACCCACTTGTAGCTGGGCTTCGTCCTTTGCACCATCCGGAGCCGCTGTGCCCCGTCAGAAAGCCGCTGGTACAGCTGCGGCTGCTTCTCGAGGGTCTGCTGGTCCTTCTCCAGCTGTGCAATGCAGGCCTCTGCTGCCGGACTTAATGTCTTCGCATAGCGGGCCTTTTCCTCCTGCTCTGCCTCCCGCAGCTTCCGGGCCGCCTCCTCGCTCTGCAGCGGCACACCCGGGCAGCGTCTGCCGAATTCCTTCAGCAGCGTATCTGCATCCGCCTCCAGCGGCACCGTGCAGGTCACCGTCCGGCCGTTCTTCAGCTCCGCCACGATATAGGCCATGGTGCCGAACATGCCCTTGCCGCTGAAGCCGCCCTTCGACATGGCCACCCGCTTAAAGATGCGGCGGATGTCCGTGAAGCAGATGTAGCGGCTCCGGTCCAGCATCGCCGTAGACAGGAAGATCGCCTTCTCACCGATACCCATTCTGCCGATTTTCTTCAGATTCTTCTTTTCCTTTGCCAGAGCCTCTGCACTCAATGCAGTAGCCACTGCCGAACAAAAGATACTCATACTATATGACTCCTGATTCACATGACAAACCCCGCACGGGCGCCGGACAGCTGAGCCATCACGAAGCCCGTGCGGGGCAATGACCGAAGAGAAATGCAACCTTATGCCATGCCATTTCCTTCTCCGGAGGTTATACCTGCTCTATCCTTAAGCCTCGACTGCCGGCTTCTTGGTTGCCCGGATAAAGAGACCCAGGAACAGAACGGCCACGATGATGCCGATGGGATAAGCAAGTGCTGTGTTGTAGATCGTAGCACCCTCTGCGGTCTTCTGGTTCAGGATACCGCCGAGACACTCCGGTGCCAGGATGAAATAGGTAGCGCTGACGGCACTCATAAAGGTAGCCGGAACCGCTGTGATCCAGTAGTTCTTCTTCTCTCTGTAGAGGAACATGGATGCGGACCAGAGCACGATCATAGCCAGTGTCTGGTTGGTCCAGCTGAAGTAACGCCATACAACGGTGTAGTCCAGCTGAGAAATGACAGCGCCGGCACCGAGTACCGGGATGGTCAGCATCAGACGCTTCTGCCAGCTCTTCATGTCGATATGGAACCAGTCGGCAATGGTCAGACGAGCAGAACGGAATGCGGTATCACCGGAAGTGATCGGGCAGGCAATAACACCCAGCATAGCGAGGATCACGCCCACGCTGCCCATGGTCTTGATGCAGACATCGTATACAGCGGCTGACTGGCCGTCTGCGATGATGGCGCTGAGTCCTGTGGACAGTCCGCCGGTCTTCTCGTAGAGTGCACAGCCTGCTGCGGCCCAGATCAGGGCGATGATGCCCTCACCGACCATGGCGCCGTAGAATACGAAGTGTCCCTGCTTCTCGCTCTTCATACATCTTGCCATCAGCGGTGACTGTGTGGAATGGAATCCGGAAATGGCACCGCAGGCCACGGTGATGAACATGAAGGACCAGATCGGTGTTCCGCTCGGATGCATGTTGTAAAGGCTGTTCCAGATCTCCGGAATGGTGTAGTTCGGGTTGGTCAGAACACCGAAGGCCACGCCGACAGCCATCACGATGAGGCAGAAGCCGAACAGAGGATAAATCCGTCCGATGATGGCATCAATGGAAATGAAGGTGGCAATGAAGTAATATGCCAGAATCACAACCAGCCAGAAGGTGGCGTTGATCCAGATGCCGCCGAGACCGGCGCTCTTCAGCATGGTTACCAGCAGTCCGGCAGGTCCCTTGGCAAATACGGTACCTACCATGATCAGCAGCACCACGGAGAAGACACGCATGACGTTCTTCATGCCCAGGCCGAGATACTTGCCGGTTACCTCTGAAATAGAAGCACCGTCAATACGCTCACTCAGCATGCCGGAGAAGTAGTCATGAACACCGCCGGCAAAGATGGTGCCGCAGGTGATCCAGAGGAACACTGCCGGTCCCCAAAGGGCACCCTGCAATGCGCCGAAGATCGGTCCCAGACCTGCAATGTTCAGGAGCTGTACCAGGAAAAGCTTCCACTCGGGCATAACCACATAATCGACACCATCATTGATGCGTACTGCAGGTGTCTCACGATCATCCGGCCCGAAGGTGTTCTCCACAAGCTTTCCATAGGTGAAGTAACCCGCGATCAACGCGATGAAACAAAGAATGAAACTAATCATAAAATCCCCCTGAAGACAGGAAACCGACAGACGGCATGGCCTGTGCATCTGCACCGAAATCCTCGTCTTTCATACGCCCCATATTGTACTCTTTTCCGTACAAATTTCAATACACTATGTTAAAAATTTCTGTGTTATCATTCCTTTTAAAGAAATATTTTTCTGGTATTTTCAGGAGGTTTTTTTATGTTCAGAGGCATCGGCACCGTCGCCAATGTGCTGGCGGTCATCATCGGCGGACTGGCCGGACTGTTCTTCAAAAACGGCATGCAGAAGCGCTTTCAGGAGATCCTGGACCAGGCCCTGGGGCTCACCGTCATCTTCATCGGCGCCGCCGGTGCCCTCACCGGTATGCTGCAGGTCGGCACAGACGGCAGCCTGGAAACGAAGGGCACCATGCTCCTCATCGGCGCCATGGTCAGCGGCGCCCTCCTCGGCGAATGGATCAATGTCGAGTACTGGATGGAGCAGTTCGGCATCTTCCTCAAGAAAAAGGTGCACAGCGAAAACGATCCGAAGTTCGTGGACGGCTTTGTCTCCACCTCTCTCGTGATCTGTGTCGGCGCCATGGCCATTGTGGGCTCGATCCAGGACGGTCTCGCCGGAGATCCCTCCATGCTCTACGCGAAGGCGGTGTTGGACGGCTTCATCGTCTTGGTCTTCGCCTCCTCCTACGGCAAGGGCGCCGTCTTCTCCTGCCTGCCCATTGCCCTCTGGCAGGGAAGCCTCACCCTCTTCGCCCGCATGCTCTCCCCGGTGCTCTCGGACTACATCATTGCCCAGCTCTCCTTCGTGGGCTCTTCTCTCATTTTCTGCGTGGGCATGAACCTCTGCTTCGGGAAGCGCTTCCGCGTCGGCAACCTGCTGCCCTCACTGCTTACAGCGGGCATTCTGGCACATTTCCTCTGAGATCCCCAACCGAACACATCCGCTGTCAGCAAAAAACCCCGGCGAGCACACGCTCCCCGGGGGCTTTTTATTCTTTATCTCTTTTTCTGCTGCTCTGCCAGCAGCTCCTGCAGCCGCTCCTTGAGCCTTGCGCGGCGCCTGCCGATATCCGGCTCCGTTTTCTGAAGCGCCAGACGGAAGCGTCCCATTTCCTCATTGACCGCACCGATCCCGACGGGAAAGACCTGCTGCACCAGCTTCTTGATATACTGGGTCACCAGCGGACTTCTGCCGCCGCTGGAGACCGCGCAGACCACCTCCTGCTCCCGCACGACCGCCGGGAAAATGAAGCTGCAGAGCGCCGGATCATCCACCACATTCACCGGGATATGCAGGCCCCGGCAGCATTCGCTCACCGCCCGGTTCACCGCCCGGTCATTTGTGGCCGCAATCACCATGGCGAGCCTTTCCTGCGCTTCAATGTCTCCTGCCCGATACGCCCGCTTTTCCGTGCTGCAGGGCAGTGCGGCAAAGCCCTCGTGAATCTCCGGTGCGATCACATGACAGCCTGCCCCGAAGGAGAGCATCTGCTCCGCCTTCCGAAGGGCGGTCACCCCGCCCCCTATGATCAGCACCCTTGCACCCTCCAGCTCCACCATCATGGGAAAATATGCCATGCTCTATTCCTTTCCGCTGACATCTCTCAGGATGCAGTCTGCTATGCCCTCTGCACTGTGGGGCCGGGCCGTAAGATATCGATGAAACCCGTGGGCCGTGAGCCGCTCCGCCGTATATTCGCCGATACAGACCGGCAGGGTTTCCGCCGGAATGCTGTGCTGCCGGAGATATGCCTCCACGCCGCCGGCACTGGCAAAGACGAGGTAGTCCGGTGCCGCAGCGTCGCGCAGCCCGCTTTCCCGGCCCGGGGCCGGCACCTCCGACCCGAAGACATTGGCCCCTGCTGTCGCCTGCGCAGTCTCCGCTTCTGATGCAGGGCCCGCTTCCTCGGTCTGATAAACGGCCCGATCCTCGAAATCCGCACCGGCCTCCGTCAGCGCTTCATTCAGCATCCGGCTGCCGTTCTCCGCCCGCAGAATCAGCAGCCTTTCGCCGCCGTGCAGCTGCCGGGGGAGCTCCCGTCCCAGGGCCAGTGCCGTAAACTCTGTCGGCACAAAATCCGCAAATATGCCGTGGCTCGCCAGCTCCTCTGCCGTCCCGCTGCCGATGCAGGCGATGCGGAGACCGGCAAGACAGCGCAGATCCTGCCGCCGCCGACTGAGCGCCTCGAAAAAGATCCGGATGCCGTTCCGGCTGGTGAAGAGGAGCCAGTCGAAGCCTGCCAGCTCCGCCGCTCCCGGAATCACGTCCGGCGTGGGAACGATGCGGATGCTCTCTACCGTGTCCACCATGGCCCCCTCGCGAAGGAGACGCTCCCGGCACAGAGCCGTGAAGCCCTCAGAGCCCGTGATCCGGATCCGCTTTCCCGCCAGCGGCTTCTTTTCCGACAGCTGTCGCAGGGTGCCCTCGAGTCGCAGGGTGCCCTCGAAATGGAGCGCGGCGGTTTCGCCCACCACGATAATGCCGGGGGTCCGCAGCTTTCCGGCGGCCTCCGCCGGCAGGGTCTCCAGTGTGCCGTCCACCCGCTCCTCATCCTCTCCGTAGCCCCGGAAGAGAATGGACGCCGGGGTATCCTTCGCCCTGCCGTGAGCGATCAGGGTCTGACAGATCTCCGTGAGCCGATGCACGCCCATCAGGAAGACCAGCGTGCCCTCAAGCTTCGCCAGGGCCTCCCAGCTTTCCGTGCTGTCGTCCTTCGTGTGGCCCGTCACCACGGTGAAGGAGCGAGCCAGCCCCCGATGGGTCACCGGAAGTCCCAGATGCTCCGGCACCGCCACGGCGCTGCTGACGCCCGGAATCAGGGCATAGGGAATCCCGGCGGCCTGCAGGGCCTGGATTTCCTCGCCGCCCCGGCCGAAAACGAAGCTGTCGCCGCCCTTCAGGCGCACCACACGCTGTCCCTTTTCCGCCTCATGCACCAGCAGGGCATTGATCTCCTCCTGCGGCATGCTGTGCTGTCCGCTGCGCTTTCCCACATAAAGGGCACGGGCCGCGGGGGCCATTTCCGAAAGCAGCACTGGATCCAGCAGATCATCATAAACCACAACATCGGCCTCCCGGACGGCCTGCAGCCCCGCCAGGGTGCAGAGGTCCCGGCCGCAGCCGGCACCGACCAGAATGACCTGTCCCTTTTCTGTCATCGCTGTCCTTCCTCCCCGCACACTGCTGTTCCGGTATCCGGCTCTGTCGCTGCAGCGGGCGCAGCTTGATCCGCAGTGCCCGCCCCATCAGTAAACAGAAGTTCTTTGATCTCCCGGCAGAGCGCGCGATATTCGCTGAGCGGACCGCGCCGCACAGCCCGTCTTCCCTGCAGCATGGCAGAAATCTCCACCGTATCGCCTTCGAGCTCCGCATGAATGCCCACCGGCATGCTGCAGTCCACCTTCATGCTGCAGAACAGCTCCCGCTCGATCTGAAAGCGCAGCCGGGTCTCCGGATCCGAAACCTTCTCCAGAAGCGAAAGCATTTCCCTGTCGTCCTGTCGGCACTCCACGGCAATGATGCCCTGGCAGCCCGCCGGGACGAACTCCGTCGGGGAGAAGGTTTGGATGTCATACTTCGAAAAATCCGTGCCGATGCGCTCCATGCCGGTCCGCGCCATGATGATGGCATCGTACTCCCCGCTCTCCAGCTTCCGGAGCCGCGTGGTGATGTTGCCGCGGATGTCCTGAAACTGCGCTGTCGGAAAGAGGCGCCGGTACTCGGCCTGACGGCGCGGGCTGCCCGTACCGATGCGGGCTTCTGCCGTCAGTGCCCGTCCCTTTACGGTGATGAGGCAGTCCCGACAGTCGCCCGCCGCGGGATTTCCCGCAATGGTCAGTCCCGCCAGCAGCTCATAGGGCAGATCCTTCCCGGAATGCACCGCGATATCCGCCTCCCCGGAAAGGAGGGCCTTCTCGATCTCCCGGACGAAGATGCCGCGGCCGCCGATGCGCACCAGGGCATGGATGCGGTCCCGGTCCCCCGCCGTGGTGTATTTCCGTATCTCTGTGTCATATCCCTCTGCTGCGAGAAGACCGCGCACGATCTCCGCCTGCCGCAGTGCCAGTGCGCTGCCGCGGGTCGCCAGTACGATTTTTCGTTTTTCCATAATGCTCTCCCTGTTGTCTCTTCTGTGCTGCCTGTTCCTGCTGTCTCATTTCCGACTGCACGGCCTATATCGTGACGGGCACGGCCGAACCCCGGCTGCGCTCAGTGCGAGATCGCCGGCAGGATGCGCCGCATGGTGACAGCGGCCAGCACGCAGAGGCAGAAATCCGGCACCACCGTGCTCAGGAACCATACCTCGATGAGCTTCACGATCCCGATGCTTTCCCCGTTCATCAGCAGGAAATTAAAGGTCAGATAATAGTAGATCAGCCCGCAGAGATAGTAGGCCATCTCGCCCCAGAAGGCCGCAAAGAGCAGGCTGCGGAAGCTCCGGCTGCTGCCCCTCTCCAGTATCCATCCGGTAATGAAGGCAGCCGCTGCAAAGCCGATGAGGAAGCCGAAGGTGGGCTTCAGCAGATAGCCGAGACCGCCGCCGTGGGCAAATACCGGCACGCCGCAGAGGCCCACCAGCAGATAGGCCAGGACGCTCAGAAAGCCGTTCTTCGAGCCCAGCACCATGCCCGCCAGCAGGGCGAAGAAGAACTGCAGCGAGAAGGTCACCTGCCAGATGCCCAGCGGGATCATGATCTTGATAAAGGCGCCTACCGCCATCAATGCGGTGAAGAGGCCGCAGGTTACCAGTGCCGACGTTTTGCCGGCCTGAAATGTTCGTTCCATATGATTTCTGTCCTTTGTGTTGTAATGATGCTACGTCATTATATCAATTTGTCTATAGATAAGGAAGGCTTTCGCCCGGTGGATAGTGGATAACAAAGGGGAGCATCCCGAATGGCTCCGAGACGCTCCCCTTTTATCACATGTTAATGTCTTCAGCCCTGGCTGCCGGGTCCCGCCGTCTGGTGGTCCTCCGGGAACTTTACGTTGAAGTTGGATCTCCACTCGGTCTCATGCCAGAAGATCTGCTCAGCCACCTGACACTCCGGATTCAGCTTCACGCCGTCCAGAATGATCTCCTTGAACTTATGATAGCCGGCACGGTCGATGAGATGTCCGCCGTGCAGATACACCGGCTTGTAGTCCAGTGCCCATGCGGAGAACTTCTGCCAGTTATTCAGCATGCCGAGAACAACCTCCTCCGATGCCCAGTTCAGGAACATCTTGCCGGCTCTCGGTGTCTGTCTTCCGGTACGGCCGCCCAGGATCACACGGTAGAACTTCTGGGGCTTTCTGGTCCATGCACTGGCCGGGCAGACTCTTGCACACTCACCGCAGCCTACGCAGCAGCAGGGATCCTTGAGGGGCATGTTGTTGGGACCCATGGAAAGCACGCGGGTCGCGCCCTTCTTGCAGGCCTTCACGCAGGCACCGCAGCCGATGCAGCGGTCCGGATGGAAGTCGATCTTCGCCACGCCGATGATACCGAAGTCGCACATATTGGCCTTGATACAGTCATTGGGGCATCCGGCAACATTGACCTTGATATGGTAGTTGGACGGGAATACGATGCTCTCGACCTTTCTCGCCATTTCCTGGGTATTGATGTTGGCACAGATGCAGTGCTTGTTGCCGATACATGCCGGAATGTTTCTGGCTCCGATGGTCGGATAACCGCCCTCGCGATCCCACTCCTTCGGCTCATGGGCAACAGTATCCATGTTAACGCCGCAGAGTTCTTCCTCGACGCCCTCGATATAGCCCTTCAGGTACTCATTCACTGCAGGAATGTTCTCATACTTGATGCCGGGGAAATCCAGCGTCAGTCTGGTTCCGATATGGAAATTGCCGTCGCCCCAGGTCTCCGCGATATGTGCGGCCATGGACAGGAACTTTACCGGAATTTCAGCGCCCGGCACACGCAGCTGCAGCATAAACTCTCCCGGCACCTTGGACTGCCGGTAGCAGTTCGTCTGACATTTTTTTACATTAATATCCTTATTCATATTCTGCCTCCATCAGTCCACGAGCTCTTTGGCTACTGTATAGTTGAACACCGGGCCGTCGAGACAGACATAGGTCTCGTCAATACGGCAGTGTCCGCACTTACCGATGGCGCAGGACATCTTTCTCTCGAAGCTCATCCAGATGTGATCTTCCTTCACACCGTTCTTCAGCAGCTCGAGGCCGGTGAATTTCATCATAACAGGAGGACCCACAACGATCACGGCATAGTCATCGCCGAAGTCCTGCCAGGGGATTTCCTTCACAAAGGCAGTTACCATGCCGGTACGGAAGCCGGCCTTCTCATCATTGTCCAGCGCATAGATGGTGCTGAACTTCTCCTTCCACTGCTCCAGATTCTCGGTAAATACGATGCTCTCGTCGTTCTTGAAGCCGGAGATCACATGTACAGACTTTACCTCATCCATATGATCGGCATAGTGGTTCAGAAGACTTCTCACGGGAGCCAGGCCGGTGCCGCCGGTGATCACCACCAGGTGCTTGCCGTCCAGCTCTGCCTTCGGCCAGCCATGACCGTAGGGTCCTCTCAGGAAGAGCACATCGCCAGCCTGCTTCTCAAAGATCTCGCTGGTGACCTTTCCGACCGGACGGAGTGTAAACTCCAGCCAGCCGTCGCCCTGTGCCGATACGGAAATGGGGGCTTCGCCAACTCTCGGGATGGAAAGCTGCATGAACTGACCATGCTGCACCTTTGCCTCTGTCTCCACGCGGAAGGTCCACTCATGCACGGACTCGTGCTTCACGCTCAGGATTCTGCATGCCTGCGGCTGTAATTCGTTTCTCATGGTCTCAGCCCTCCTTTCCCTGCTCGGCCACAATCTCAGCAACTGCAGCGGACATCTTCTCCACGGTAGCGGACAGTGAGATGAACTGCGGGCAGTGATCGGTACATCTGCCGCAGCCTACGCACATATGTCCCTCATGGAAGCGGGCATCATAATCATGGAACTTATGCAGCACCTTGAAGCGCATGCGGTCTCCGGCAGTAGAGCGGAACTCTCTCTGTCCGGCCATCTGATCGAAGCCTGCGATCTGGCAGGAAGCGGAAACTCTGCGGCGCTCGCCGTTCTCGGCATTCTCGGTATAAACGATATCTGAGGTTGTGAAGCAGGTGCAGGTGCTGCAGGCCATGGTGCAGGCACCGCAGGAGATACAGCGCTTGTTGTACTCCTCCCACATCGGGTGCTTCTTCAGTGCCTGAAGCACTGCCTTGTTCGGGATCACCGGCGGCTTCACCTCGAGCTCGTTCTTCTCCACGAACTTCACGGTATAGTCGGTCTTCTCAGCATTAGCCAGATACTTCTCGAAGTCACCGTCCTTCAGCTCGATCTCGAGACCCTCGGCACTGAACTTCACAGCAAACACATAGTCATCGGTCTTGTTGGACTTCATGGATACGCAGAAGCAGGTATCGGTCCCGCCGTTGCACTCCATCAGCACAAACTTGGCCATCTCATGACGGCGCTGATAATAGGCATCGCTGAAGCCGCCGTTGCCCAGGAAAATTCTCTCCTGGATCTTCTGGGCATTGATGTCGCAGGCTCTGCCGAATACCAGCATCGGGCGCAGCTTCTTCACGGCCTCATGATAGTCCTGATCATTGAAATAAAACAGGGTCTGGTGAATGGGGTTCAGCACCTCCTTCATCGGGTACAGAGACTTCGCCTCGTACTCGATCTCCTCCGGTGCTGTCACCTTCGCATACTTCACCACATCCGTATCCGAATAACGGCCCTGCTTCGGGAAACGCTTGGGCGCATAGATATCATAGGTTTCCTGCAGGTCTGCGAAAAATTTCGCAGCCTGCTCCTTGTTCAATTTGTATCCCATATCTTACATATCCTCCATGGAGCTGTTTCAGTTTCAGCAAGTCACCTGAACACCGGTCTCATATTCCTTGTCGTCAATGATCACCCGGAGATCGTATGTGCCCTTCAGGCCGGCCTTATTGATAAAGGTTCTTGTCTGCCGTGCATCAGCGGACAGGAAGGTAGCACAACACATAGCCTTCAACTGCAG
Organism: Dysosmobacter segnis; assembly: GCA_963616545.1. Classification (GTDB taxonomy): domain Bacteria; phylum Bacillota; class Clostridia; order Lachnospirales; family Lachnospiraceae; genus Oribacterium. The sequence continues at coordinate 11,155 of CAVELT010000074.1, forward strand.
TGCGGTAGTGGAGATAAAGTAACGGTGTACCTCCTCACCCTGTTCAACGAGGAGCTGTACCATCTGACCCTTTTCGAAGGTGGCATTGAAGGTGAAGCGGTCTGCCTCTTCAATAACCTCTCCCTGACAGCTCTCCGGCAGAAGCTCTCCTGTTTTCTCTGCCGGTACCTCGATATCGAATTCCTTTGTCGGCGCAAGCTCGCCCAGAAGCTGACCCTTTCCGAGCTCAAGATTGATGCCGTCGCTGTAAAGTCTGAGCTTCTCAGCGCGATAGAAGTTGCCGTGAACCTGCATCTCCAGCAGCTTCACATCGTTGCATACCTCAATGGTGGTGGAGTACATCTTGCCGGAGCCGTCTCTCAGTCTTGCCGGAAGCACCTCACTGGGCTCGCCGTTGTTCAGGAAGCCGATGCCGCCGGAGTGCACCATGTAGTGTCCCTCGTTGTAATACTCCACGTTGCAGATATACGGTGAGAAGAACTTCGCGCCCAGATCCTTGCCGTACTCCCATACCTGCTCGATGGTGCGGTTCTTCATGTTGAGATGGTATCTTACGCCTCTGGAGTAGTTGTCCTTGGCCTTCAGGTACTTCTCCGGATCCTTGCAGCCCCAGTGATGGTTGTCGAAGCACATCACATCGCCGTTCGGGGTAATGACATTGGCATGCTGCTCATACTGCCAGCCGAAGTTGCTGCCGATCGGGGTGAAGAAGTACTTCTTCACGAAGTCCTCCGGCCATCCCTCCGGATCGCCGATGACCCAGTTCAGCTCGCCGGTCTCGAAGTCAATGTTGATCATGGCATCCATATGCCGTCCGGAAAGGGTGATGGAATTGGTGTTCTCATCATACCAGCAGGCATTGTTGTGGAACCAGTCCTCATCGGACCAGCTGCCGGACTTGCCGTAGCCCTCCGGCAGGATCTTCCGGTAATCATAGGTTCTCAGCACCTTGCCGGTCTTTCTGTCCACCAGTGCCAGCTTATCCTCTACGGTATCGGACTGCAGATCATCGGTGTTCACCAGGAAGTTGCCGTCCGGCAGCTCGAACTCATCATGATGATAGCCGCCCGGCAGACGATACTCCTTGTAGATCTTGCCGACCGGGGAGATTTCGTAGAGTCCGCTCATGTAGTAGGGAAGGCGGAGCAGACGGTTGGTGCCCATGATCAGGTTGCCGTTCTTCAGTCTCTTCACATCGAATACGCAGGGGGTATTCATATGGAAACGGCAGTCGCCTCTGTAGTCGAAGGCAGAGGTCAGATCCTCGCCGGCCGGAGAAACCATGATCACCTGATCCTGCAGATACTCCGGTGTGGTGTGCATGGCAATCATCGGATCGCCCTCTTCGTCAGCGAAAACATTCGGTGTCTTGATGGTGATGACATTCTTGTCGCCGCGGTAGAGCTCGATCTCCACCTGGTTCTCATAGTCGGAATACAGACCTACGATCGGCAGCACATGCTCCTTGGCGGGCTTAAAGGTATGATACATATCGCCCTGAGGTCTTTCCTTGCCGTATACGCGAACAGTAACGGCCACAGCCTCCTCTGTCGTGAAGCAAACCACAGCAGACAGCGGGTTGATCATGTAGAGATTGTACTTTACCAGTGGATTCTCCAGCGTATAATTGCCGGCATGGAACTCCTCCAGCATTGCCTGCTCTGCCTTGTACTGCTTCTCGATCAGATGCTCATCAAAGGTATACTTTACAGCCATATTTTTTCTCCTTTTCTACAGGGTTTAAAGATTCTTCTTGATCATGTTCAGAACCACCGGCTTCTGCTGCAGACCGCCGAGACGCTGCAGCTCCTCGCCGTCCTTGTACAGCACCAGTGTGGGATATCCGGTCACGCCCTTCTCTGCCACGAAATCACGGTTCTCATCGAAATTCACCTTCAGGATCTTCACCTGGTCTCCCAGCTCCTTATCCACATCCCGGAGCACGAAGGCCATCATCTTGCAGGGGCCGCAGGTGCTGGAATAGAAATCTGTCAGTACCAGACCGCTCATGTCCTCTGCCTTGAACTCTTCTGCATTTACTTCCTTGATCATTTTTCTTTTTCCTTCCTAATATTACATGAACGCAGCGAAAGCCCGGCTCAGCCAAGCTTCTGCACATAATGTGCGGCTTCCTCTGCGGCAATGGCGCCGTCTCCGCAGGCCGTGATGACCTGGCGCAGGTTCTTCACGGTGCAGTCGCCGGCTGCGAAAACGCCCGGCACCGCGGTATGCATGTTCCGGTCTGTGCTTACATAGCCTCTGTCCAGAACGCCCAGCTTCTCAGCAAACTCCGTTGTGGGCTCCAGTCCGATGAACTCAAACACACCGTCGCAGGAAACGCTCCGCTCCTCACCGGTCTTGGTGGAACGGAAGCGGACGCCGCTGAGCTTTTCCTCGCCCGCAAACTCCAGCACATCCTGATAGGGATAGATCGTCACCTTGTCCATGGCTCTCAGCTTGTCGCAGACCATGGGATCTGCCGTCAGGTCAAACATGGTCACAATGGTGAGGCTCTTCACGATGCCTGCCAGGTAGATGGATTCCTCTACCGCAGAATTGCCGCCGCCGATGACCACCACGTCCTTGTCCCGGTACTGTTCTCCGTCACAGACCGCACACCAGCTGATGCCGTTGCCCTTCCAGCGCTCCTCCGAGGGCAGCCCCAGGGTTCTGTGCCGTGTGCCGGTGGCGATAATGACGGTCTTCGCGGTATAAACCTTCTCGTCCTCCAGGCATACCACTTCCTTCACGCCCTCGCTGACATCCCGGATTTCCGTCACGGTGCGGTAATCAAATTCCACGTTCAGGGCCTGGGTATGCTCAAACATCTGCATCGCCAGCTCCGCGCCGTTCACGGACTGAATGCCCGTATAATTGTTGATCTCATTGGTATTGATGATCTGTCCGCCGGGCGCCAGCTTGTCCAGCAGCAGTACATGCAGATCCGCTCTCGCCGCATATACCGCCGCCGTCATGCCTGCCGGTCCGGAACCGATAATGATCAAATCATAATCTGTCATTTCATGCCTCCTGTTCTTTCTACCCCTATTTTCGTCAAAAGCTTAACAAATTCCCATAACGTATGTTAGATTGCCGAAAATTTTGTCCGGTGGACATGGAAGGCTTTGCTTGTGCAAAGCCTTTGATACGCTCGCCGCTAAGGCACCCACCGGGCGCCCCGCCAGCCAAGCTGTCGCTGAGCCCGGTGGGTTACGCAATCATGAAGTTTGCCAGTGGTACGCCCACGATCAGGACAACCGCAAGCATCAGGAGAGCAAAGATGCCGCCGTACTTATAAATATCCGGTGCGTCCAGCCATTCCTTGTTGGAGAACATCATGGCCGCGAAGGGAGACGCCGACGGTGTCACCATGGCGCTGCCCAGCACGAAGAAGATGGACAATGTCACGATGGGTGCTGCATTGACGCCGCTCATGGTGCAGTAGGTCAGGATAACCGGCTGCATGATCATGCCGATCACGAGGGAGTTGCAGAGATTGGTCAGCACCATCATGACCACCAGAAGCACGATGATGAAGGTCATGGTGCTCATGTTGGCGAAGATCGGTGACAGCACCTGATTCAGGAAGGCGGTAATGCCGGTGTTCTCTGCTGTGAGGACGGAGCCGATGAGGATGGCTGCGGTACAGAGATAATAGGTACCCCAGGCCACATTCTTCTCCAGCACCTTGCCGAACTTGATGACCGGCTCACCGTTGATCTGGATGCCGCAAAGCACTGCCACGAACAATACGGCAAGGCCGGTGCTGTTTGTCTTCAGGAAAGCCATGCCCGGCAGTGACGGGAACCAGCTGGGAAGCAGCATGGACAGCACGAAGATAATGAAGCCGATGGACAGCAGCTTCTGCCGAAGGGACAGCGGCGGCAGAGGATTCTGCTCGAAATCCGACGCCTTGATGGCCTTCAGCTTCTCCACATCCGGACGCAGCACGAACTTGCAGAAAAGAATGACCACGGTGATCACCACCAGACCGATGATCATGGTGCAGATGAAATACATACCGTCATTGATCATGGAAGGATTTTCCGAAATGGTACGGTAGTTGGTCAGCAGGGCGAGACCGTTAGACTGATAAGGCGGTACCGGGAAGCCGCAAAGTGCCGACAGCACAATGAGGATGATGACCAGCTTTGCGTACTTGTCGTTTCTGGTATAGCCCAGCTGCTGGAAGATGCCGTAGAATACGGGCCACAGCAGGAAGATAGGACAGAAGCAGCCCAGGAAGATGGACATGAAGAAGCCGCCGTAGCAGATCACCGCTGTGAACAGCCAGGGCTTGCCCTCTGTGAACTTCCGGGTCAGGAACCAGCGGCCGATGTAGATGGTGATCCGCTCATAAACCAGCGCGCCGGCAAAAATCATCAGGAAGAGCATCTGCACAACGACCGGGTTGCCGAAGGCCGTCTGGAACACCTGCCCGAGCGGTGCATAGCTGGACATGCCGATGAGCACGATGCACAGCAGGCTGGACCAGATAATGTCTACGGTGGTCCATAAATAGAGGGTGCCCAGGAAAATGCCGACCACCTCCATTCCGGTGGCCGTGATGGGTGCCGGTGCCGGCAGCCTGCTGATGATAAACATCAAAACGACGCCTATGACGGAATGGATCATCGCCACAGGCAGCTTTTTTTGTGCATTTGACATAAAAAACCTCCTGACTCTTCAACTTTGTGTGTGCAAAGTATCATAAATCCAAAGTCTTTAAAGACTTCATAACACAGGTTAAGTTATCCGTTATTTTTTTAACATTTCTTATCAAACAAATCTGTGTTATACTGAACAGGCATCAAAAGAGGGAGTTTCTACTATATAAAGTTATGTCCAAGGATATTTTTCAGAATATGACCCGTCTTGAGGATCTCTATCCCTACGGGCGCAAAATACAGGTCGACAAGGGAAATGTCATCGGCGGCAGTCTCATTGACAACGACACCGAAGCCGTGTACCTTCTGGCAAAGGGCACCGCAGCCCTCAGCACCCTGAGCAACAGCGGCAATGAATTCATTTACATGTATTTTCACGGGCCCCACTGCATCTGCTTTGCCCCCTTCTTCACCAAGTATCATCATGACAATGATGACCAGCTGCGCTTTACCCATCATCACTTCTTTTTCATGATGACGGCCAAGACCACCTGTACCGTGTACCGGATCCCGAAGCCGCAGTTCGATCTGCTCTTTGAGCGCCCGGATGTAAAGGACCTGCTGCTGCATGAGCTCATGGACAATTACCGGAATATCCTGGATCACTATGCCCTGAATCAGGATGATTCCGCGGTGATCCGTCTCTGCTATCTTCTGGATGAGCAGAGCTTTCCGGATGCCGAGGGCCGGCTCCTTCTGGACGCCTGCTTCACCTACAGCGAGCTCTCCAAGTATCTCGGCGTCCACGATGTGACAGTGGCCCGTATCATGAGTACCCTGAAGAAGCTTGGCATCATCGAAAAGGACGGTCATCGCACCTTTCTGAAGGACCGGGAGCAGCTGCTCCGGGTCATCAACCGGGAAATAGACATAAAGTATTAAGAAACTGTTTCGCTCCGCCATTCTCCTTATGGCGGGGCTTTTTCCCTCCTCATGCTATACAAAGCGTAACATGTATACAGAATACCGTCTAATACCGGTGTTTTTGAGTTGGTTATAGATTTTAACTATCGCAGAACCCGGTGGGTAAAAGCAAAAAGGGGCGTGTGAAAAAACTTTCGTTTTTTCACACGCCCCTTTTTTATTCTTGTGCCTCAAATTTTGTTCAATCCATAGTGATTGATGATGCCGTCCAATGGCTCATGATCGATGCACTGCTGACATTCCGGCTCCTCCACGAGGCGGAAGCCCGGCAGGTCCTCACTGGTAAAGAGGCTGTTCACCGGATGTCCCTCAATCTCATCCACGAGAGAGAAGATCACGGAGATGCCCAGAATGTTGCCGCCGTACTCCTCCACGGTCTTCAGTACCCGCTTAATGGTCAGACCGTGCATGGCGGTGGCCAGAATCACCAGGACATTCTTTCCCTTGAACTTGTCCTTGATGGCATCCCTTACCACCAGGGTACCGGAAGCATCGAACTCCGGTGTCAGGATATTGAAGGAATGATGGAAGTTGTTGGTGGAGATGCCGCTCTTTGACAGGGTATCTGCCACATAGGCGCCCATCAGCTCGCAGCCGTCCAGGCAGAGGATGGTATCAATGGGTGTGGTCTGGGACAGACTGTTGGCCAGGCCGGCATAGTTCTCACCCAGGAAGGTGGCGGGACTGACATTGACCTTCTGGATATAGCGGGCAGCCATGGTATCTGCCGCCAGCTTCGCTGTCTTCTGCCGAATCTTCATCGGGTTCATATCCAGGTAATAATTGGTATGAAAACGGTCCGACGCGAAGTGTCCCTTGTATACATTGATGTAAAGCTCCGGATTATATCTGGAAAAAATTGCTTTTTTTGCTTCCATAGATGCCTCCTCTTTTGC
>CAVELT010000075.1:0-23295 GCA_963616545.1 Dysosmobacter segnis
TCCGCCTCATCTGGATCTGTACGATATTCCGGGCCGCGCCCACGCTGCCGATGCTGTACCATGCCTTTCCCCTCTCCTGGGTCGCCACAATTGTACTGGTCAATCTCGGATTTCTGCCGCAGTTACGTTATTCTCAACAACGCCGCTTAAGAAATCCGTGAACCGCATATACTGATCCGTACGCAGACAAAAAGTCCGGCAGCACTCGCTGCCGGGCTTTCCCTTCGAAAATGTTCACCTTAGGTCTCAGAATATCTTAAGCCGAAATCCAGCTCGTAGTAATTTCCGGCCTGGTCGCGATAGGCGTAGGCCTTGCCGTTCTCGTCCTTCAGTGCCTCCGGCATATACTTGTCCTTGTCGTAGCCCGGCACATCGTTGGGACTGATGCAGACGCCGTTCGCATCCACCGCCAGCACCTCATCGCCGCGCGGCAGTGTCACCGGCAGCTTTCCGGTGGGCGCGAAGCGTCCGAAGATCACATCCATAACAGCCGAAACATAGGTGTCAAAGCCGGCCAGCAGTGCATCGCAGTGGGGCTCCAGATTGCCAAGCTCCCACGCCAGGGTAATGTTCACATTGGAAATCACCTTGCCGCCGTGCTGATGGATCTGCTCCGCGATCTCCCGAATCCGGCCGATGCCGCTGACCGTCGTTTCGAGATGCGTCTCCTTTGCAGGACGTCCCGCGTCATCCACATTGACCACTTCCTTGTTCTCACAAAGATCCAGCTCCAGATAGCCCGGTGTGGCGCTGAAGTAAGCACCGGAGGAGGGCTGCACCAGCAGGATCGCAAGATCAGCCTCCGCCGGATCCTCTGTCAGGATAATGTCGGCTTCTCCCATGAGCTGCTTCCGCAGAGACTCTGTTGCCTTCTCTGCCTGCTGCGCATCCTTCTGAAAATACTCCGCATAGACCTTTTTGCCGGCCCGCTTCTCTCTGGTCAGCGGCAGCGTGCCGTCATTCTTCAACAGCACCACGCTCTTTCTGTGGGCCTCCATAGCATTATCCCAGTCTGCCCGGGTCCGGATCACCTCTGCTGCCTTCTGCGGATCCCGGTAGGGGTTTTCAAACATGCCCAGCTCGAAAAGCTCTGTCAATGTACGGCTCACGGCACGATCCAGACTCTCGTCTGTCAGCACGAGATCCTCCTTCCGGAAGCCCTCCGGTACCGGATGCGTATCATAATAGCCGTTTGTGGCCCGGGCATAGGCCTCCTGCCCTTGCTTCTGATCGAATAGACCGCTGATGAGATCCACGCCGGCATGGGTCACGGCGAAGCCGATGCGCTCCGGCACATCCAGCATTTCCACACCCCAGTCCATGTTGTGCACGATGCCGGTGTCAGAATTGATATAGCCCTTGAAGCCCATCTGCTTCCGGAGAAGTCCGTCGATGAAGGGCTTGTTGAAGGCAAAGCCGTAGGGCTGCATCTCCAGCGCATTGCCCGCCTTGTCATTCTGAACGGCGCTCTTCTCCTTCGCCGGCTTCGCATAATAGGGCATGATCGAGGCAGCATTGGCCGCAATGGCGGTCTCAAATCCGGGCAGATGATAGGTTTCGAGAGAGCCCTCTGTCTGGTAGACATTCCACTGTCCCATACGATAATGCGGGTCAAAGCCATTCTCCCGGGCACCGCCGCCGGGGAAATGCTTGACGGTCATGGCTACACCGTCCGGTGTCAGCCCCTCCTTGCTGCCCTGAATGATGGGAATGATCCGGGCAAAGATATCCTGAATGAGCTTCGGATCCTCACCGAAGGTGCCGTAGCTTCGCTGCCATCTGGGATCCGAAACCACATCCGCCATGTACATATAGCCCTTCTTCATGCCGACCGCATCCCACTCTCTCCGGATGCAGTCCGCAAAGCTGTCCACCAGGTCCAGAGAATCTCCCCGCACAGCGGAAGCAATGCCCAGGGTTCCCGGCCAGGCTGCGAAGACGCCGCCGGCATCGTTCATGCCGAAGATCAGCTCTCCGTTTTCATTTCTGGAATTGGACACCACCTGCACCGGTACGAAGTGCTCGCACTCCTCAGCCACCGCATGAAGCTGGTTGATCCAGTCGGTCATGTCCTCCGGCGTGGGAGCATCCCGCAGAATCAGATGGCGTGCAAACCACTTTTTAAGGAGCTCTGTGGTGCCCGGCAGATGCTGTTCACCGAAAATGGTCTTGCCGTTGAATTCTGCATCGTCCAGCGTGCCGGATTCATCCAGCTCTGCCTTGTGATCCGGGAAGCGCTCCGTGTACTTGCCCATGCGCCAGTCGGAAATAAAGAGCTGCGCAATCTTTTCCTCAGTGGTCAGGGTCTTCACATAGGCCTCGGCACGCTCCTTTGCCGGAAGCCGCCAGTCATCGTAGGTCTGGAAGCTGCCGCTGCCGTCGATGTCCTTAAAATACAGTCCGTCCTTCTCAATCACCCTTCTTGATACGGTGCCGATCACCGGCCCGTTGGGATTCTTATAGTAATGAAGGTTTTCCGATGCTTTTTTTGCCATATGCTATCCTTTCTGTTACGATTTTCTATTACGATAAAGATGGGGCCAAATGCCGGCCCCATCTGCGGATAATCTTACGCGCGTCTGCTCTTCAGCTCTGCCACATTGGCATCCACTCTCTTCTTGTTCAGCGGATAGATGAACAGCAGTGCCAGTGCCACCAGGATCATGCCGACAGCCGGGATCAGGCAGGCCAGGTCAAAGATCTTGCTGAGGACCTCCGGATACGCTGCCGGATTGGCTGCCACATCCTTGGAATAGCCGATGGATGTCATCAGTGCGCCGATCATGCCGGAAGAAAAGGCCTGTCCGAGCTTTCTGGCGAAGGAGTATACCGCATAGATGGTGCCGTCCTCACGGGTGCCGTTCTTGATCTCGGAGTCATCGATAACATCTGTGATCATGGCCCAGATGACCATGTTGAAGAAGGTCAGTGCGATATAAGCTGCTACATAGAATCCCACAAATACCATGGCGCTGGACGGACGAACCACGAGGCACACGAGCCAGATGGCGGCGGAGATCAGGCAGCCCACCACCGACATTTCCTTCTTTCCTACCTTGGCTGCAATCTTTGCTGCCAGAGGTGCTACGATAAACAGAGAAGCCAGACTGCTGAGCATGGAGGACATGGACTGTGCAGAGCCGCTGTTATAATACACCGGGAAGACATAAGGTGCCATACCTGTCATACCCAGCATGCCGAGAAGAAGCAGGATGGCTGCGGCAATGATGCCCAGCAGGGAACGATTGGTGAAGATGCTCTTCAGCATGCGGCCGACATTCAGCTTTTCCGTCTTCTGCGGAACAGCTACTCGCTCCGTTACCAGATGGAAGCAGAGGAGATGGCAGACAATGCCGCAAACTGCAAATACACCGGCAATGATGGTCATACGCGGGCCGGAAAGAACCGTTGCGCCATCAACTGATACATAGGCCACCATCGGAGTCAGCGTTCCGATGGCCAGGCTGGCACAGGAAGCACCCATGGAACGGAAGGTGGACAGCTGTGCACGATCCGAAGCCTCCGGAGATACGGCAGATGCCATGGAGCCGTAGGGGATATTCACTGAGGTGTAGAAAATGGAGCCCCAGAGCAGGTAGGTGAGGAACATCCAGAAGGTCTTGAAGCCGACAGACATGCCCGCAAAGCCGGACTGGAACATCAGGAAGGCACAGATGCCGAGGGGTCCGCAGCAGCGGCGGATCCAGGGCTTGAACTTTCCGTCCTTTGTGGGTGCGGAACGATCAACGATCTGTCCCATACCGACATCCGTAACGGCATCCACGAAACGCGCCAGCATCATCAGAAGACCGACCACGCCGGCGGAGATGCCCATGACATCCGTATAGAACTTCATCATGAACATGGAGGACAGCATGAAGGTAAAGTCATTTCCGAAATCGCCGAAAAAGTATCCTATCTTGTCCGCCATACCAAACGGCTTCACTGTTTTTGTTGATTGTTCTTTCATTTGTTTTCCCCTTCTTATAAAAAGACGCTTCTTATTTTTATTGTTTTTCGATCGTTTCCGGCAGATCGATCTTGATGAGCTTTGCATTCAGGCTCTCCAGGAAGCCCTCCGGCATCGCCGAGCTGATCATGCTGCACATGGACTCCGGCGTCATGGTCTTCATCATGTCCCACATACCGGTGCCCGGCTTCAGGATGAAGTTCGTACCCAGCTTCACGGCCTTGGCGGTGATCTCCAGGGCCTCCGGTGAAGCCGCCAGCTCCTCCATGGTGTTGCGGATGCTGTATTTTCCCTCCGGGAATTCCATGGGTGCCTTGAGGTCCAGATCCCCTACGGTAGAAAACCAGTTCTTCACGCCCTCTGCCCGCTCATTGACCTCCGGCAGTACATAGATCTCCGGCTCTTTTTCCACCTTCTCCAGAGAAATGGAATCCTTCACCCCGTTGGCCTCTGCCACCAGCGTATTGTTTCCGTCCTGCAGCGCTGCTGTGAATACGAATACCTTTTCTGCCGTCTTTTCTTCCAGAAGCTTACCGTTCAGGTACAGCTTCACGGAAGGCTGGTTGGAATAAACCCGCACCTCTGTGGTCTCTCCGGCACGCTGTGCATAGCGGCGTCCGCAGATGTGCACCATAGGCTTCTCACTCCAGTAGGCCTGATAAATATAGAAGCTGTCCTTCCGGATCTTCCGATCCATGGTCATCAGGCCCTTGTTGTTTCTGCCGGCTACGCCGCCCTCGTTCCGGGCCGCACAGCCGAAGTCAAACATGTTCCAGACGTGGCTGGACCACAGCCAGGGCCGTTCATCCAGCACCTTCGCCATATGCTCATGATAGAGCGCCTGATACTCCTCGGAATAATCCTTGCAGGCCGGTGCCGGTCCATGATTCGTGATGACGCCCTCACAGCCGTACTCGCTGAGGCCCAGACAGAGGTCAGGATGCAGTGCATGGAAGCGATCCAGCCAGGGACCATTCTCCTCTGTCTTTCCGCCGTACCAGCCGAAGTAGTGGTTGTAGCTGATGACATCCGTGATGTGATGCATCGGACTCTCCACCGGCGTCATGGTCACATGGGCGATGGTGGTCAGTCTGGTGGGATCCAGCTCCTTCGCAAGGGCGTTCAGCTCCTTGTGATTCTCCACCAGCTTCTCCGAAATGCCGCCGATGAGGATTTCATTGGAAATGCCCCAGAAGCAGATGGAGGGATGATTGTAGTTCTGGATGATCAGCTCCCGCAGCTGCTGAATGCAGTTCTGATGCGCCTCCGGATCCTTGTTGAACACGCTGATGAAGGGGATCTCTGCCCAGACCACGAAGCCGAGCGCATCGCAGGCGTCATAAAAGTCCTGAGAATGCTGATAATGCGCAAGCCGAATCGTGTTGGCGCCCAGCTCCTTGATGAGCCGCGCGTCCTCATAATGCTCCTCCCGGCTTAAGGCATTTCCCTTGTACAGCCGATCCTGATGACGGCTCACGCCCCGGAGCGGTGTCTGCACGCCGTTCAGAATGAAGCCCTTGTCCGGGTCACAGGAGAAGGAACGCACGCCGCTCTCCACAGTCAGCTCGTCGTAAACCTCATTCCGGCGCACCAGCATTGCCCTCACCCTGTAGAGGTAGGGCGTCTTCGGACTCCACAGCTTCGCATCCGGTACATAGAGGCTAATGTCGGTGTCCTCTGCCGGCCGGCATCCCCCCGCAATTTCCTTTCCCTCTGCATCCTCGATGCTGTAGAGCACAGTAAAATTCTCATCCGCCCCGTGCACGAAGCTCCGGATCTCAAAGGAGGCGCCTCCCTGCTCATCCGGCTTCGGGGTCACCATGATGCCCGGGCCGCCGCAGTAATCCAGATCGAAATGCACCGCCGGTACGCTCAGAAGCCGCACGCCCCGGTACAGGCCGCCGTAGAAGGTGAAGTCTGCCGACTGGGGATAGACCCGATCCAGATATGCATTGGAGCAATTGATCACCAGCAGGTTCTCTCTGCCGTCTGTGAAGCAGAGCTCTGTCACATCCGCACGGAAGAGAGAATAACCGCCCTCGTGTGTCACCGCCAGCTGTCCGTTCACAAATACACTGGCCTGCTGCCCGGCTGCCGGGATCTCCACATACACCCGGCCGCCGCCGAGCGGCTGCTGCGGTGTCCGGAAGGTCTTTGCATACCAGTAGCTTCCCCGGTCATAGCTTCCGTTGCCGTCATGGCCGTCCACCGCATTCCAGGTATGGGGCAGGTCCACATCCGTCCAGCTGTCCGGATAGGTCTCCGGCAATCCCGCGTCCTGCTGAATGAACTTCCAGTTCCTGCTTATATCAATGACTTCTCTCATCCTTTTCCTCCGATCTCTGAGAACCTTGCGAATGACTAAACTATAGCGCATATCGTTTTTGGCAATAGGAGGATTTTCGTTGACATTAGCACAATTTTTTTGTTATTTTTACGGAAAAGGAATTTTGTACGAAAAAGAAAAGAGGCTGTATGGATAACACAGAAGAAACCCGGATGGATGCCAAGGACGTTCTCCGTCTCATGACAGAGCTCTATCAGCACTGGGGCTGCCAGGTTCATATCATCACAGATCCCGTCGGCCAGCGCGAGCAGGTGGATCTCGGTTTTCGAAAGCGTATGCATCTGCATTACGATGACGAAATGCGGGCAGAACTGCTGCGATCGCAGGTTAGAGAAAATGTGTTTTATCTTTATACCGATGAATTCCTGCTCAGCTATGCCCTCTTTCGGCTGCCCGAGGACCTGTCCCGCTCGGTTCTGCCGGACGTCGGAAAGAGCCGGACAGAAGCCGACGCAGTGCCGACAATACAGCCGATCCTCTGCATCGGTCCCATTCTCTTTCACGCCATGAAGCCGGCGGAGATTTCCGCTCTGATGGCGCAGCGAAAGCTCAGTCCGCAGCTGCAGCAGGATATGACAGAGCATTACAATCTGATTCCGCTCTTCAGCTCCCGGGAGATCTTCGTGCATACCCTGCAGTTTTTTCTCCACCGGCTCAGTAAGGAGCCCGTTCTGTTCCGGGAGATTTCCTACGGCGAAGAGGTCTGGGGCTTCGCGGAGCCTGAGGGAGCCGACTATGTGCTGCCGGAGCAGCCGGAGGTGGCCCTTCGTGCCATCGAGGATCGCTATGCCGCAGAACAGTCCCTGATGGAGGCCGTGGCTGCCGGAAAAACCAATGAAGCCTCCCGCCGCTATCAGCATTTCATTTCCTACCGGCTGACACCCCGCACCTTCTCTAGCCTCCGGGACAAAAAAAACATCCTATTTGTACTGAATACTTTGCTGCGGAAGGCCGTGCAGTTCGGCGGTGTCCATCCCTTCCATATCGACAACATTTCCCGCAGCTTTTCGATTCAGATCGAAGCGGGACTGACCCTGGAGCAGCTGGATCAGCTGTCCGCCCGCATGGTGCGTAAGTACTGCATTCTGGTGCAGAACTATGCCCGAAAAAATTACTCTCCTCTGGTACAGCGCTGCATGAACACCATTGACTTCTACTACAGCGCGGAGCTCTCCCTCTCCTGGCTGGCAGCGCAATGCGGTGTCTCCGAAAGCTACCTCTCCACCAGCTTCCGGAAGGAAACCGGCATGACCGTCACCGACTGCATCAACAAGACCCGCATCCGACAGGCTCTGATCCTGCTGAATACCAGCAACCTGTCCATCGGAGAAGTGGCCGGACGCTGCGGCTTTCCGGACGCCAACTACTTTGCCAGGGTCTTCCGGAAGCACCAGGGTATTTCGCCGAGGCAGTATCGGGAACAGATCCGGAAAGGACGCACGTCATAAAAAGAAGGCCCTGCCTGCGCAAGGCCTTCTTATCGCACATTTCCCTAGCTTTTTGTCAGAAACAGCTCTGCAAGCTGCTTCCGCTTCGTTCTGGTATCGCCCTCAATATGCAGTTTTGCATAGATCTGATTTATGTACTGCTTGACGCTGCCCTCCGACAGAAACAGTTTACCGGCAATCTCCCGGTTGGACATCCGCTCAGCCATCAGTTCTGCGATCTCAAATTCCCGCTTCGTCAGTGCATCAAAGGCGGCCGGACGGGAAGCCTCTGCCTTTCGCCGCTTTGCTGTCTCTCCCAGCTCCATGATCCTCGCGATGAAATCGGTCCTGATTTCCCGCTCCAGTATTGTTCTGATCCACTCATAATTCTCCGCAAACGGCATGACAAATCCGTCCGGCCCGGCATCAGAAAGTGCGCCGGAAAGCACGGCGTGTGCCTCTTCATTTTTCCCCAGATGCTCATATGCTGCCGCAGTCTGAATGCGGACATGCAGTGCCACGAGTGCATAATGCATGCTCTCACAGACAGCCAGCAGCTTCTCACTGAGCGCAATGACCTTTGCATAATTTCCCTGCGCAAGATACACCTGATTCTCGATCATCTCCATCATGGGTCTGCCCGGTGCAAGCATGTTGATATCGGAAAGCCGGTGGCAGGAAAAAATATCCGGAATTTTTTCCAATTCCCCGCGCAGTGCATGATAATAAGCGCTGGTGGCATTCCAGATATTCATCCAGGCTGCGTCATGCAGCTGCAGCAGCGCAGCGTATCGTTCTTCAAAGGTATACCGGTTTTCCACACTGGTGTACAACGAAAGACGCCGCAGCAGGAAATCGCAGCAAAGTGCCATGTTTTGCTGTCCGTTTCCTTCAATTTGGGCATAAGCGCTTTCCAGCGCAATGTATGCGTCCGTAAAATCCCCCTGCATATAAGCCGCCTCTGCCCGCATGATCTTTTCCGCACCCTGCCCATGATTCCCCGTGATCTTATAGTAATGCGGCATGCATTCATCCATCTCAGCAAGCTCACTCTGCAGTTCTCCCGGTGCCCGATAGAACATCATCAGCACGGAAGGCGAGCCGAAGGTCCAGCCTCCGCTGTTCTGGATGCTGATCGCCGGGCGGATCATCTGCCTGCTGGCACTGCGGTGCAGCCGACTCATGGCACGGATATCGTTGTAGCAGAGGAAGCTCATGATCAGGTCACATTCTCCAAGCAGATTTCCTCTTTCTTCCGCTGACAGCTCCGGGTGTTCCTCAATGGCCGCCAGAAGAAGGGCCTTCAGCTCCATCATTTTCGGGATCTGCCGCCAGGTAAACATGCGGCGCATAAGCACCAGAATGGCAAACGGCTTTGCCTGCAGCGTTTCCTTCGGGCAATGCTCCAATATCTCCAGCACATCCGAGGGCTTCAGCGACGCCAGAAGAATACCGGCATCATTTCGTATGATCCGCAGGATGGCGTCATAGTTTTCACTCTCCCGAAACGCAGCTATGGCATGCAGATACTGCCTGCTGTTTTCATACCATAAGCCAAACCTCTCCCGGTAAAGCCTTTTCTTTTCTGTGTCAAACGTCGAAAAGCAATGCTCTGCACACTCCTTCATCATGTGATGGAAGCGATAGGTAACGCCGTCCGGGAGACGTTTCACGAAGGCATTTTGCTCCGTCAGCGTAAAGATCATTCGCTCTGCCTGCGCATCGCCTGTAATAAACTGCGCCATTTCCGCCGTGAATTCATCGGCAAGTCCCATGACTGCCAGAAACTCCCGCAGCTTCTCCGGCAGCGGATCAATCATGGCCGCGGTAAATGTGGTGTAAATGTCCGAATTGCGGCCGGGCAGTACGCCGTACTCGGAAAATGTCAGCAGATTCAGATAGACCGCAGAAAACCATCCCTCACTGGAATACAGAAGACTTTCGATCTGCGCTTCGGAAAGGTCGGTCCCGCACCGATGCGCGTAAACAGCCAGCTCCGTATGATTTAAGCGAAGCTGCCCAGTTCCAATCTGATATACCTTTGCGCCGAGGCGAAGCACCTCTGAGGCCGGCAAAAAGCGGTCCCGACCGGCAACAATGAGATGCACATTCATGGGAAGTCTGTTGGTCAGCATACAGAGAAACACAGGCGCCCGCCGGTCTGTTAAAAGATGAAAATCATCTATGAAAATGTAACAGGAAGTCTCTCCTGCCAGCTCATGGCAAAGATCATCCACCAGCAGTCCGCCGCCGGCGGTATCCTCGGGACAGGTATAATCGCGCAAAAATGCAAAGCCGGCACGGTCAAAAGCATCCTGAACACTTTTCCAGAAGATCGCAATATTATCGGAATACACACTGATCCGGATGATCTTCACGCTTTCTGCCTTCGCACGCTCCGTCAGATACCAGTTCACTGCTGTGGTCTTTCCGTAGCCCATAGGAGCAATCACCGTGGTCATCGCACTGCGGGAAATCGGCCGCAGACCCTCCTGGAGCCTTTCAGATATATATATGGTATTTAAATTCCGTTTTGATTTCGGCATAGGCTGACCTCCGTGTATTTGCATTTTATTGTATCACGAATGCGTTCCTGCTTCTATTGCAAAGGAATTTGCTGCTTCGCAGCGCAAATCCGGCGTGAGAAACGCATTAATCAGCGTTTCCCTAAGGCACTTTTTGCGCTGCACGGCAGGCAGACTGCAACAAAAAGCAGGGGGAGTCGGGCGTGTAAAGCCCGACTCCCCCTGCTTTTGAAGATATGCCTTGCTGATAATATCTGATCACTCTGCGGGATAGAAGCCGCTCGGTGCATCATTCAGGTTGATCATAATGTTCTTGGTCTGGCTGTAGGCATCCAGGATCGCCTTGTCGTTCTCACGGCCGATGCCGGACTGCTTGTAGCCGCCGAAGGGTGCGCCCTCCGGAACCTGATTGTAGGTATTGACCCACATACGGCCGGTTTCGATGCTTCTCGCCACGCGAAGCGCCTTGTGGATGTCCTTTGTCCAGACGGCACCGCCCAGGCCGTAGTCAGAGTCATTGGCCATAGCGATGACCTCGTCCTCTGTCCTGAACTTGATGACCACAGCCACCGGTCCGAAGATCTCCTCCTGCGCCACCCGCATGTCATTGGTCACATTGGTGATCAGTGTAGGCTGTACGAAGCTTCCCTTGTCGCAGCCGTTCTCTGTATAGAAATCGCCGCCGCAGGCAACGCTTGCACCCTCTTCCTTCGCCAGCTTCACATAGGAAAGAATCTTTTCTGCCTGGCGCCGGTTGATCTGCGATCCCATCTGGGTTGCCGGATTCAACGGATCTCCTACCTTTACCCGGCCGAAGGCATTGACCAGCTCTGCAACGAAATCGTCGTAAATGTCCTCCTGCACGAAAACCCGGGAGCCGGCACAGCAAACCTGGCCCTGGTTGAAGAGGATGCCCAGCTGTACGCCGTCGAGAGCCGCCTCGCGATTGCAGTCACTGAAGATAATGTTGGCACTCTTGCCGCCGAGCTCCAATGTCGCCGGAATCAGCTTGTCGGCTGCTGCCGCTGCGATGCTCTTTCCGACCTCCGTGGAGCCGGTGAAGGCCAGCTTGCTGAGATCCGGATGCTCCAGCAGGTACTGTCCGGACTTGCTGCCGGCACCGGTCACCACGTTCAGCACGCCTGCCGGAAGGAGATCCTGGATCAGCTCGGTGAACACCAGCATGCTGAGGGATGTCGCGGAGGAGGGCTTAAATACGATGCAGTCACCTGCCGCAATGGCCGGCGCCAGCTTCCATGCTGCCATCAGGAAGGGGAAATTCCAGGGCACGATCTGTCCCACAACGCCCACCGGCTCCCGGAGCACGAGACTCAGCATATTGCCGTCCAGAACCGAAGCCACGCCCTCATCGGTACGGATCAGGCTGGCATAATAACGGAAGTGACGCACCGATGAGGGGACATCGATGGCTGTGGTTTCCCGGATGGGCTTTCCGTTGTCCATGGTTTCTACCCTGGCCAGCCACTCCTGATTCTCCTCTACCCGGTCAGCGATACGATCCAGGATTGCCGCACGCTCCTCCTTGGTGGTCTGCTTCCATGCCGGATACGCCTGCCATGCCGCCGCCACTGCCGCATCCACATCCGCCTTGCTGGCCTCTGCACACTTTGCCAGGACCTCGCCGTTGGCAGGATTCGTGCTGGTATATACCGCACCGTCCGATGCCGGACGCCACTGTCCGCCGATATACAGTCCGTAGGTTTCCTTTAACTGATTGCTGCTCATATTTTTTACCTCCTGTGCATTCTGTGCTTTACGCTTAACTGCCGCTATAGTACAATGCAAACTGATATCTTGAAATGACCAGCAAAATGTTTTTATAAGGAACCAGAATTATGTTGGAATACGATTTGGAGAAGCGCGGAAACGCGTCGAAATATGACTACCTGTATCAGTGTCTGAAGGAGGACATTCTCAGCGGCAAGCTCTGCGAGGGTGAGAAAATGCCTTCAAAACGGCGGCTTTCCGAGGCCAACGGCGTCAGTGTCCGCACGGTCATGAATGCCTATGAGCAGCTGATGATGGAGGGCTACCTGGAATCCAGAGAGCGCAGCGGCTATTATGTGGTATCCAATTTTGATTCACCTTTAAGATACCAGAAGGCAGAGATCCGGGAGGCTGCCCCGGAGCTGGAGGAGGTCTGGCTGGCAGATTTTGCTGCCAACACCACCGTATATGAAAAATTCCCCTTCTCCATGTGGACCAAGGCCATGCGCCAGGTACTGGCGGACTATGGCCTCCACCTCATGAAGCGGGGAGAATTTCTGGGAAGCCCGGAGCTTCGCTATGAAATTGCCAAATATCTCTATCACAACCGGGGCATGCCGGTGTCTCCGGACTGCATCGTCATCGGCACCGGCATCGAATATCTCTATTCGCGGCTCATCAGCCTCCTGCCCGCCAACGCCGTCTATGCCGTGGAAAACCCCGGCTACCGGAAGATCCGGCTGATCTATGAAAATCTCGGTCTGAAATGGACCTGGAACGCCATGGGGCCGGACGGCATCCATATGGGGAGCCTGCGAAAAAGCGGCGCCACCGTGGTTCACACCTCGCCGGAGCATCACTATCCCCTGGGCACCGTCATGTCCGCCCGGCGCCGCCAGGAGCTCCTGAAATGGCTGGAGGAGTCCGGAGACCGCTACATTATCGAGGATGACTATGACTGCGAATTCCGTTACAGCGGTCATGCCATCCCGGCGCTCTACGGTCTGGATCACTGTCAGCGGGTGATTTACATGAATACCTTCAGCAAGACCCTGAGTCCGGGCATACGCATCAGCTATATGGTGCTGCCGCCGCAGCTGCTGAAGCGCTATGTGGACTCTGCAAACTTCTTCTCCAACACCTCCTCCAATCTGGAGCAGCACACCCTGGCGGCCTTTCTGCGGGACGGCTATTTCGACCGGCACCTGAACCGGATGCGGCGCTACTACCTGCATCAGGGGGAAATGCTGAAAAATGCCATATTGCAGACCGACAGCATTCCGGCTGAGGAAATCCTCGGCATGGAAACCGGCACCCACCTCCTGATCCGCTTAAACACGACGCTTTCCGATGCAGAGATCAAGCTGCGGGCCAGAATGAAGGGCATCAATCTCTGCTGTCTTTCGGAGTTCTGCATCGACCGGGACGAGAAAGAAAAGGCGCGCTATCGCCATACCCTGGTGCTGAACTACTCCGGCCTTGAGGAAAGCAAGATGCTGGCGGTGGTCAGAGAGCTGGGAAAGATCTTCGCATAGTTATCCGAGATACTTCTCGAGGCACACCAGCTTGACATCGGGAATGCCGTTGAAGATGCAGGATACCACACCGATCTCCTCATAGCCGAGTGTATGATACAGCTTTCTCGCTCTGGCATTTTTCAAATTGGTGTCCATCCGCAGTGCCGGGCAGCCGTGCTGTCCGGCATAGTCCTCATAGAAGGCAACAAATTTTCTGCCGATTCCCTTGCCCTTTTCCAGCGGATCTACTGCCAGACCGTGCAGCACCATGACCTCTTCCTCCGCCGCTGCATGCTTCCATTCCGCATCCTTATACTCAGGAACCTGGATCTGATTGATCACCGCCACTGCGACGATCCTGTCCCCGTCCTCCATAACGAAGAGATCGCCGCGCTGCAGCGCATCCTCTGCCGTTTTTCTGGTCGGATATACATTCCGGATCCAGCCGACCGTCGAGAGGCCCTTTTCTTCGGCGTCATGCACGCGGTCATAAATCTGTTCAATGCTGTCAATGTCGGATTTCTGTGCTTTGCGTACTTCCATTTTGAATCTCCTCTTTTCATAAGAATTGGATAATTATACCACACTGTCCGATTCGCTCAAGCAGAAATGCAAAAAGAGCGAGGCTTCCGCATCAGAAGTCTCGCTCTCTTATTTACTTTACTGAAGGATGATGCTTTAGTACTGCATCCACACTCAGATCAGTCCGCCGATGGCCAGGAACAGCGGTGCGAACACCAGTGATACGATGGTCATCAGCTTGATCAGGATATTGATGGACGGTCCGGAGGTATCCTTGAAGGGATCGCCTACGGTATCGCCGACAACGGCTGCCTTGTGGGCCTCACTGCCCTTTCCGCCGTGGTGGCCGGTCTCAATGTACTTCTTCGCATTGTCCCAGGCGCCGCCGGCATTGGACATGAAGATCGCCATCAGAACACCGGTAACGAGGGAGCCGGCCAGAAGACCGCCCAGGGACTCTACGCCCAGCACTACGCCGACCAGCAGCGGCACGATCACCGCCATCAGGCCCGGCAGAAGCATCTCATGAAGTGCTGCCGTGGTGGAAATACCGACACAGGAGGTATAATCCGGCTTCTCTGTACCCTGCATGATGCCCGGGTGCTCACGGAACTGACGGCGCACCTCCTCGATCATCTTGTAGGCTGCCTTGGAAACAGACTCCATGGTGAAGGCAGAGAACAGGAATGTCAGCATGCCGCCGATGAAGATACCGATGATCACCTTGTAGTCGAGGATGTTGATGGCATCCAGCTTTACCGCATTGGCATAGGATACGAAAAGAGCCAGTGCTGTGAGGGCTGCAGAACCGATGGCAAAGCCCTTGCCCATGGCTGCGGTGGTATTTCCGACAGAATCCAGGGTATCCGTGATCTCACGAACGGACTCATCCAGACCGGACATCTCCGCGATACCGCCGGCATTGTCCGCGATAGGGCCGTAAGCATCCACGGCCACGGTGATGCCGGTGGTGGAAAGCATGCCGACAGCAGCCAGCGCGATGCCGTAGAGGCCGCTCACCTTGTAGGAAATGAAGATTGCCACACAGATCAGGATCAGCGGAAGTGCTGTGGACTTCATGCCGACAGCCAGACCGCTGATGATGGTGGTAGCCGCACCGGTCTCGGACTGCACACCGATGGTCTGCACCGGCTTATAGTCTGCAGAAGTGTAGTACTCGGTAATGTTGCCGATCACCACGCCCACAACGAGGCCGGCGATCACGGCAATGGCTGCATTGAAATTGCCGAAGAGCACAGAGCTGAGAACGGCAGAAACCACGATGACCACCAGGGCTGCTGCATAGCTTCCCTTGGTCAGGGCCTTCTGGGGGTTGACATTTTCACCGCCGCGTACAAAGAAGGTACCCACGATAGAGGCCAGCAGACCGATACCGGCGATCGCCAGCGGATACAGCACGCCGCCGGCACTGACAACAGCGGTCACGCTAATGCCGAGGGTCAGAGCAGAAACCAGAGAGCCCACATAGGACTCGAAGAGATCAGCACCCATGCCCGCAACGTCACCTACGTTGTCGCCGACATTATCCGCAATAACAGCAGGGTTACGGGGATCATCCTCGGGGATGCCGGCCTCGACCTTGCCGACCAGGTCCGCACCGACGTCAGCGGCCTTGGTATAGATACCGCCGCCCACACGGGCAAAGAGGGCAATGGAGGAAGCGCCCAGGCTGAAGCCGGAAAGCACATCCACATTCTTCGTCAGAATGTATACAATGCTGACGCCCAGTGCGCCGAGGCCGGCCACGCACATACCCATCACGGCACCGCCGGAAAAGGCCACGGACAGGGCCTGGTTCATGCCGCCGGTCCGGGCTGCGTTGGCAGTACGCACATTGGCCTTCGTGGCCACGGTCATACCGCAGTAGCCGGCAATGGTAGAGAACAGCGCACCTACCACGAAGCAGACTGCCGTTACCCAGGAACCGATGCCCAGGCCGATCAATACGAACAGCACCAGTACAAAGAACACCAGGATCTTGTACTCTGCGGTCAGGAAGGCACGGGCGCCCTCAGCAATGGCCCCTGCAATCTCCTGCATCCGCTCTGTTCCTGCCTCCTGACGGCTCACCTTCGCCGCAAGATAGGCCGCAAACAGCAGTGCGATCACTGCCGCTGCCGGTACGAGATACATAAAGTTTTCCATCTTGTTTCTCCTATTCTGAAGGCACGGCCGGAAAATTGCCGTGCTACGCATGTTAGTCGAGGCTAATTTGCCTCGTGCATGAACATTCTAGCATAAGCAAATATTTTTTCGCAATGCCGCTTTGACAAAAAATTATCATTTTCGGCCATTGTATGCCGGAATGTGCAAGGCACGCGCCTTCGTCATAGGCAAAACCTAATTTTATCGGATTTTCCAAACTTTTTTCCAATTGTTCAGCCGTTATTTTTTCTGCTCCTGCTCTTCCTCCTCATAGGCCTGAATGAACATCAGACAGAAGCCGATGAACAGCAGCCCGCAGGACAGAAAAATGCTTTGCTGCCCCAGCGCCCCGGTCAGCACCTTGCCGAAGCCGGCGCCCAGCAGAAAGACGAGGATCACCAGGAAATACTGCAGCGCCTTCCGCAGCAGCTTCTCCTCCCGGATCCGCAGGAAGGCACTGAAGGCCTCCATGCCGCTCCGCATGTTTCCGATGCACATCGTGCTGGCATAACCGTAGCCGTTGACCTTCCGGAAGGCCTGGACCTGCATGGCACAGGCACAGGAGGTCAGGGCATTGGCGATGGGATCCATAAATTCGTTCACCGGCAGGAAGCCCACGATCAGCAGCAGAATGCATTCCAGCGCCACGATGACCTGCCGCCAGTGCAGCCGCTCCATGTTCTGCAGATAGCCCCGGATCTGCTCCGCCAGCAGCACGCCGAAGGCAAAAAAACAGAGGGGAATCAGATACTTCGGCACCTGATCCCACTCTCCGGAAAAGAGATGTCCGCCCAGCAGCACGATGTTTCCCGTCTGCGCATTGGCAAATACCTTTCCCCGGACAAAATAGGAATAGGCATCCTGAAGGCCTCCCGACAATGTCAGCACCAGCATCACCAACGTGCCCTCCGACATCTGTTTATGTGATTTCATTTTCATTCTCCCCTCTTCTGCCTCCCCGGGCAGCACGTATCCATACTTTTTCGTCATCCATGCGTCATTTTCCCCACTGATGACGCCGGATCGTCAGTTCCCGCTGATGACCTTGATGGCCAGCAGGATCAATACGATAATGATGGAGGGCCGCACGATTCTGGCCCCGCCCTTCATCACGAGTCCCGCACCGATGTAGCCGCCCAGCATGTTGCAGAGCGCCGCCGGAATTCCCAGATACAGCAGCACCTGTCCATGCAGGAAAAACACCACAAAGGAGGTCACATTGGTGGTCAGGTTGATGACCTTGCACTGGGCGTTGGCACTCTTGATGCCGAGATGCGCAAACACCGTAAAGGCAATGATCAGAAATGTGCCGGTGCCCGGTCCGTAAAAGCCGTCATAGAAGCCCACGATCAGCGCCGCAAGAATCGCCGTCACAAAGGTACGCCGGTCCAGATGGATGGTCTCATCCTCGATGACGCCGAAAAGCTTTTTGTTGAGGACAATGAAGGCGGCCACCGGCAGCACCACCACGAGCACAGTCACCAGCAGCTGCTCCGGTGCAATGAGCGAAATGCGGGAGCCCATACCGGAGCCCAGCACCGCCGCGATCACCGACGGCACCGCCAGCCTCCAGTTCACCAGCTTTTCCCGGACAAAACGCCAGGTGGCCACGCATGTCCCGCACATGGAGGACATCTTGTTGGTGGCGATGGCATAATGGGCCGGCAGCCCCACCAGAAGATAGGCCGGCAGAGAAATCAGCCCCCCGCCGCCGCCGATGGCATCCACCAGCCCTGCGAGAAAGACAAAAAAGCAAACCACTGCACCCTGTGTCAATGTTACCTGCATCACATCACTCCTCTGTTTCCGTAAATTCACGCATGATTATACACCATTTTCGATAAACGAAAAGAGGATACCCGAAGATATCCTCTTTCCAATCCTGCATGGCTTGTATTCCGTATACAGGTATTACTTTCTGTTAAAGGCAGCCTTTCCCGGATAAACGGCAGCTGCACCCAGCTCCTCCTCGATGCGCAGCAGCTGATTGTACTTTGCCACACGCTCGCTTCTGGAGGGCGCACCGGTCTTGATCTGACGGGTGTTCAGTGCCACAGCCAGGTCAGCAATGGTGGTGTCCTCGGTCTCGCCGGAGCGGTGTGAGGTGATGGCCGTATAGCCGGCCTTGTGTGCCATCTTGATGGCCTCCAGGGTCTCCGATACGGAGCCGATCTGATTCAGCTTGATGAGAATGGAATTGCCGCTGCCGTTCTCGATGCCCTTGGAGAGACGCTTCGTGTTGGTCACAAAGAGATCGTCGCCAACCAGCTGTACCTTGTCGCCCAGCTCCTTCGTCATCTCCTTCCAGCCTTCCCAGTCCTCCTCATCGAGACCGTCCTCGATGGACCAGATGGGGTACTTCTCTACCAGAGACTTCCAGTGTGCGATCAGCTCGCTAGAGGTGAAGTCCTTGCCGGACTTCGGCTGATGATAGAAGCCCACGCCCTTCTCGCTCTTCCACTCACTGGAGGCCGCATCCATGGCCAGAACGAAGTCGGTGCCCGGCTCATAGCCGGCATCCCGGATGGCCTGGAGGATGTGCTCAATGGTGTCCTCGTCGCTCTTCAGGTTCGGTGCGAAGCCGCCCTCGTCGCCGACTGCGGTGGTATTGCCCTCGCTCTTCAGCAGCTTCTGCAGGCTGTGGAATACCTCCGTACACCAGCGAAGTGCCTCACGGAAGGAAGGCGCACCCACGGGCATGATCATGAACTCCTGGGTATCCACGGAATTCGTGGCATGCGCGCCGCCGTTCAGAATGTTCATCATCGGTACCGGCAGGCAGTTGGCATTGGCACCGCCCAGGAAGCGATAGAGAGGGATGCCCAGCGACTCTGCAGCAGCCTTGCAGCTGGCAATGGAAACCGCCAGAATGGCATTGGCGCCCAGCTTTGCCTTGTTCTCTGTGCCGTCAGCCGCCAGCATAGCCGCATCTACGGCATAAACATCCTGGGGATCCATTCCCTTCAGCGCATCATTGATGATGGTGTTGACATTCTCCACTGCCTTGGAAACGCCCTTGCCGCCGAACTTCGCCTTGTCGCCGTCTCTGAGCTCAATGGCCTCGAACTCACCGGTGGACGCGCCGCTCGGTGCTGCACCTCTGCCGACAGTGCCGTCAGACAGATATACCTCTGCTTCCACCGTGGGATTTCCTCTGGAATCAATGATTTCCCGACCGACTACCTTTTCAATGCTCAAATGCTTCTGCATCGTCTTTCCTCCTGTATACTTCGTTGTGTTAGTTTGTATTAACTAACCATGCTCATGATACAGGATTGTAGATTTTTTGTCAAGGATAACGCAAAGGAAATGCCGGCCCGAAGGCCGGCATCAGGACAAAAGGAATGGATTACTTCTGATTGTGTGCATTGATGCTGTCACGCATCCGCTTCAGGCCGGTCTCAATGATAGACCGGGGCATAGCCAGATTCAGACGGATATAGCCTGCGGCATTGCCGACAAAGAGACTGTTGCCGCCCTCCAACAGAACACCTGCCTTATTGGCGAAGAAGTCCGGCAGATCCTCCACATCCGGCAGGCACTTGGACATATCTACCCAAGCAAGATAAGTAGCCTCCGGTACATACATCACAGCATCCGGCAGATACTCGTCGAAGAAGCTCTTCACAAAGGCAAAATTGCCGTCAAGATACGCCTTCAATGCCTCATGCCACCGGCCGCCCTCGTCATAGGCAGCCTTGGCCGCGGTCAGGGACATGGGATTCACCATGCCGAACATCTTGTCCCGCTCCTTAAAGCGCATGCGCAGCACCGGATCCCGAATGATAATGTTGGAGAAGGCGAGTCCTGCCATGTTGAAGGTCTTGGAGGGAGCCATGCAGGTGATGAGCTTCGGATAATCCGGCATAACCTTCGCCATGGGAATGTGCTTTTTGCCGCAGCGGATAATGTCGCAGTGGATCTCATCGGAAACGATCCAGAGATTGTACTTCTCTACAATGGCAGCGATGCGGCGCAGCTCCTCCTCTGTCCACATTCTTCCTGTGGGATTCTGAGGGTTGCACCAGAACACCAGCTTACACTGGGGATTTGCACACTGCTGTTCAAAATTCTCATAGTCCAGCTCAAAGGTACCGTCCGGCTTCTTCTTCAGAGGGGATGTCAGCACATCTACCCCTGCGTACTCTGCCGCATGCAGGAAATAGCCGTAGGCCGGTGTGTTCAGTATCACCTTCTCATCCTTATTGCAGAGCGTCTCCGCAAACTGGTAGAGGGCCGGAATGATACCGGGTGTAAAATAAAGCTCCTCCTCCGGGAAGCTCCAGTCATAATGATCCTTGCACCACTTGCTGAAGGTATTGTAGTAATCGTGGGTATATACACCTGTGTAGCCGAAAATGCGGCGATCGATGCGCTTCCTCATGGCATCCAGGATCTCTGGTGCCACCGCAAACTCCATATCCGCTACCCACATACGGACAAATTCATCATCCTTGTACGGAAAAACCTTTTCCGGCCCCGCATGGAAAATATAGCCGCGAAAACCGTCTGTATTCAGTGCATTGGTATTCTTACGATCAATAATCTCATCAAAATTGTACATTTGTATACCTCCCTATAGCAGTTACAATAACTTAAACGAAAATTCTCCAGTCTGCCTATGACTCCTCTGCTGTCAGAACAGCATCTACGATCTCCTCCCGACGCTGCTCCAACAGTTTTCTGTCCACCGAACCGGTCTTCAGTGCAATGGCTGAAAAAATAATGGGAATCACCACGACACAGGCTGCCACGATCATATCGCCTACCGTCAGATCCTTAAACAGGGTCACCGCAACGATCAGGGCGCAGGCACCGCCCAGAATGCTGCAAACGTTATACAGCCACAGCGGAAAACGCACACCGCGCTTTGCAAACTGCTCCGGATACTTCTTCGGAATGGTAATGCAGGCAATGTTCAGATAAGCATTGATCAGCATGGTGGGGATCATCAGCATGGATACGGCATTGTCCACACTCATATTGGTAAGAATCGGCACCAGTGCCACAATGTATACCAGCAGGAAGCAGAAATACGGATAGCCATCCTTACTCTTCGTCCGGAACGTTGTCGGGAACCAGCCATCATCCGCCATATGGGACAGGGGCTCACGGATCATAGCCAGCACAGCTAAGAAAGAGGAAATCAGCGCGCATACACCGCCGCCGATCACGAAGAAGGCAAACGCACCGTGATTCGGCATAATGACATTGGCCACCACGCTCAGATTCTGTCCCGCCACATCATCGTAGGGCAGAACGCCGGCTGCCACAAAGGACATCAGACCGTAAACCACAGATACGATCAGGCAGGTAACGATAATTCCCATCGGGATGGTCCGCTTCGGATTCTTGGTAATCGGCACAACACCGACGGGCCCCATGGTTGTTCCCTGGCAGGCCCAGCCCATGATGGCAATGGCACTCAGAATGCCAACGAAGCCGTTGCGGCAGAAACCGCCGTCATACATCGTGCTGAAGTAATTTTCCACATCAACGTGAGCTACACCAACCACCACGAAGAGCATCAGCGCACCGATCAGCAATATGGTCGCCGCATTCTGGAACAGTGTCACCACGCGATTTCCCCGGATCGTCAAGAGGAAAAAGGCTGTCAGAAGCACCGCCGAGCACAGCTTACTGTGCTCTCCCAGCACCGGCCACAGACTGCTCAGATAGCTGGTCAGCGACAGAGCATAACCCGTACAGCCGAAGGCCCAGATCACATTGGTCCATCCGCCGTAGCCTGTCAAAAGCGGCGGCAGAAGCATACCCTTCATGCTGTAATCACCGCCATCCACCACAAAAACGCCGGACATCGCCAGATTGTACCAGTAAGCCAGCAGCATATAGAAAACGCAGATTATGGTAATGGGCAGAATCGAACGTCCCGTTTTTGCAATGGCTGAACCCAGTGTGACGAAAATACCGGAACCGACAGCACCGCCAACACCAAGACCCACTATGTTCCATAATCCGATCTTTTTCGTAGATTGTTTGTCCATTGTGTTTCTCCTAATCAAAAACAGATCAACTTTCACACAAAATCCGCTGCGCAGCTCGATTTACTGTCTAAAGTATACAAAAATTGCAGCATCTGTCAAAAGCGCCAAACGTTCTCAACAGGAACGCTGCCGCACAGCTGTGTTCCCAAAAGGAACGCTTACGCAGTTCGTGATCTGTTTTCTCATTATGCTGATTAATCTGAAGATTTTTGTTCTTTTTAAGAACGGCAGGATTTGACAACAACAGCCAAATTCATTAGACTTTTTCTATGGTTGCTGTTCTTTTAAGGAGGCATTTATGTCTGAGATTGATCGGGAAATCGGGAGTAAAATACGCAGATTGCGACAAAGCCGGAACATGACACAGGATGCATTTGCTGCAGCCATTCACAAAAGCCGCAGCACCCTGTCCAAATATGAAAGCGGCGATATTTCCGTTGACGTCAACACCCTGTACGAAATCTCCGATGCCTTCGGCATCCATCCCGAACAGCTGCTCTATATCCGCAGCACGGAGGTCATCGCTGCCCAGCCCACCTGTTCTCCGGCATTTTTCAAAGGTCTGAGTCGCTTTTATGCTTATTTCTATGATGGGCGAAACGGCAAGCTCAACCGCTCCGTCTTTGATGTCTTTTCTCAGGCCGAATGCAGCAAATTTCGCGTGGCACTGTATATGAACTGCCCGGATTTGGAAAACTACCATCATGCAGAGAATGTCTATTGGGGCACTATGCAGCATTTTGATTCCATGACATTGATCATGCTGGAGAATCAGAACAATCCCATGGAGCAGGCCAGCATTCAGGTCCTGGCTTCCTTCCTGGACAGTGACAGGAAATGGGCCCTTTGGAACGGCGTGTCCTCCCGCCCTCTGATGCCGGTGGCCACCAAGATGCTGCTGTCCAAAAAGCCGCTGCCGGAAAATGCCGCCCTGGTGCATTCTCTGAAAATTTCCAAGGAGGACGTACGGCGTCTGAAATACTACAATATGTTTTCAATTCTGTGAGCGATGCGGCAAAGCCGCCTGCCCTGCCATCAGCTCCCTCGTGAAGCTCGCCGGCTTTCCGGCCTCGGAAAAGATCTGCAGG
>CAVELT010000076.1:0-4037 GCA_963616545.1 Dysosmobacter segnis
AGCCGCATACCGGTCATGGCGATGGACGCAAATACGGTAATGGTGGCACCGCCCAGCACGCACTGAGGAATGGTGGTCAGAATGGCGGAGAACTTCGGCACGAGACCCGCAACGAGGATCACCAGTGCTGCCAGACCGAAGACACAGCGGTTGACAACCTTCGTTGTGGTTACGATACCCACATTCTGAGAGAAGGATGCGGTGGGAAGACCTCCCAGCACGGCACCGATAATGTTGGTCATGCCGTAGCCGATGATGCCGCTCTTCAGCTCCTCTCCTGTGGGATAACGATCCAGCGAGCCGGTGGTGGTGGCGGTGATATCACCGATAGCCTGGATGGAGTTGATCACAAAGAGCAGGCCGATGGCAACGCAGGCAGCCGGATCAAAGACCACACCGAAGTGGAAGGGCTGCGGAACCGAGAACCATGCCGCACTGGCCGCAGAAGAGAAATTCACCAGACCGCAGAAGGCCGCGATCACATATCCCACCACGATACCGATGAGGATGGATGCCAGCTTCACGATGCCCTTGCCGTAGTGGTTGAGAGCCACTACCACTGCCAGGGTGACGATGGCGATTGCCCAGTTGAGAGGTGCACCATAATCCGCGCTGGAGCTGCCGCCTGCCATGTAGTTCACGGCTGTGGGGTACAGGGACAGGCCGATGGTGAACACCACGGTGCCGGTGATGAGGGGCGGAAAGAAGCGCTGAATCTTCTTCACAAAGATGCCCACGATGACGGCCATGATGCCGCCCACGATCTGGGCGCCCAGGATAGATGCCACACCACCGGTGCCCGCAATGGCCTGCATGGAGGGCACATAGGCAAAGCTGATGCCCATGATCACCGGCAGCCGGAAGCCGATATGGAATCCGTCCTTTTTGCCGATGCCGTAGACCTGCAGCAGAGTGGACAGCGCTGCCACCACCAGGGCAGACTGGATCATCAGCACCTTATCCGCATCCGACAGACTCGCCGCATTGGATACAATGATGGCCGGGGTCACGCAGCCCACAATCATGGCCACAACGTGCTGGAGTGCCAGAGGAAGAACCTCGCCGATTCCCGGCGTGCCTTCCATCTCGAAGAGCGAGCCCTTCTGTTTCGTTTCCGCTTTTGCATTCATACTCATGATGCAACCTCCTGATATTTACTTGACTCCCTAGTTACAAGGATATTACCATATCCTGTGAAATCCGCATAGACTTTACTTCTATATTCACAGCTTTTTACAGATCCGTGTACCGGTTTTTCCGTTCAGTCCGTCTCGCGCCTTTTCCAGCAGGGTAATGAGGGCGGTTCTGCCTTCCCCGCTGCGGGCAAACTGAATGCCTGCCTCCACCTTCGGCAGCATACTGCCCGGCGCGAATTCACCGGCCCGTGCATAAGCCTCTGCCTCCTCCGGGGTCAGCTCCTCCAGCCACTGCTGCTCCGGTGTGCCGTAGTGAATGGCCACCTTCTCCACCGCTGTCAGAATGATCAGCATGTCTGCATTGAGATCTCTCGCCAACAGCGCCGCCGCAAAGTCCTTGTCAATGACTGCCGGCACTCCGGCCAGATGCTTTCCCTGGGAAACCACCGGAATGCCGCCTCCGCCGCAGCAGATAACGAGATTGCCGTCCTCCACCATGGCCCGGATGGCTGACAGTTCAATGATCTCCTGCGGCTTCGGTGATGCCACAACCCGGCGGTAGCCCCGGCCTGCATCCTCCTTCACGATCCAGCCCCGCGCACCGGCTTCCTTCAGGGCCTTTTCCCTATCCATGAAGCGTCCGATGGGCTTGGAGGGACTCTTAAAGGCCGGATCCTCCGGATCCACCCGCACCTGGGTCACCATGGTAGCTACCGGCGGCGCCGGCTCTTCCCGATTTTGGAACTCCTCCCGCAGCGCATTCTGAATGTCATAGCCGATATAGGCCTGGCTCATGGCCACACATACCGACAGGGGCGTTGCCGTACTGGCGTCTGCCTCTGCATAGGCTGCCATAGCATTGTTGATGACCCCCACCTGGGGACCATTGCCGTGTACGATCACCACCTCATTGCCGTCATCCACCAGATCTGCAATGGCCTTAGCAGTGGTCTTCACTGCCTGCATCTGCTCCGGCAGATTCTTGCCCAGGGCATTGCCGCCGAGAGCAATCACGATCCTTTTCTTCTTTCCGTTCATGCTGTTCTCTCCCTTATTCGCCGAAAATCCCTATAATCTCCCTATTTTTGAGTACAAGAAAAGCGGCATAGCCCTTTTCAGCTATATTGCCTGGCTACGCCGCTCTCTTCAGTTGTCATTCAACGGATGTATCTCAAGCCTTCGGCTCTCAATGCAAAGCGCTTCACTCGCTGATCTGTCTCTCCTGTCCGCGGGTCTCCAGCTTCTCAAGCAGCTTTGCCGGATCCTTGAACTTCTCCAGCAGGATCATAGCCGCAATGACATAGGGCTTGAAGGAAGCCTCCTTGTACAGCGGATCTCTGTAGCGGTCAAATACGGAAGCATCTACCTCGCCGTCCTTGCAGGATACGCCGGAAATGTCGGCGGGCAGGCAGTGCAGGTACAGGGCCTTGCCGTCCTTGGTCAGCTTCATCATCTCCTCAGTGCATGCCCAATCCTTGTGCTCTGCGTTCTGTGCCAGCAGCTCCTTCTCCAGCGCATCGATGCCGGCCTGGTCGCCCTCAGCGTACAGATTGGTTCTCTTCTCCATGGCAGCGAAGGGTGCCCAGGACTTCGGATATACGATATCCGCATCGGTGAAGGCCTCCTTCATGTCATTGGTCACCTTGAAGCTGCCGCCTGACTGCTCAGCGTTCTTCTTTGCAATCTCAGCCACCTCAGGCATTACCTCATATCCCTCCGGGTGCGCCAGAACCACATCCATGCCAAGACGGGTGAAGAGGCCGATAACACCCTGCGGAACGGACAAGGGCTTGCCGTAGGAAGGAGAATATGCCCAGCTCATCGCCAGCTTCTTCCCCTTCAGGTTCTCGATGCCGCCCATCTCATGGATGATGTGCAGTGCATCTGCCATACACTGTGTGGGGTGGTCAATGTCGCACTGCAGATTCACCAGAGTGGGACGCTGCTCCAGAATACCGTCCTTGTAGCCCTGCTCCACAGAATCAGCCACCTCGTGCATGTAAGCATTTCCCTTGCCGATGTACATGTCATCACGGATACCGATAACGTCAGCCATAAAGGAAACCATGTTTGCAGTCTCACGAACGGTCTCACCGTGCGCGATCTGGCTCTTCTTCTCATCCAGGTCCTGAACCTCCAGGCCCAGCAGGTTGCAGGCAGAGGCGAAGGAGAAACGGGTTCTGGTGGAATTGTCGCGGAAGATGGAGATGCCGAGGCCGGAATCAAATACCTTTGTGGAAATGTTTCTCTCGCGAAGGTTGCGAAGCGCATCTGCCACAGTCCATACGGCCTTCAGCTCATCGTCGGTTTTCTCCCAGGTAAGGAAGAAATCGTTCTTATACATCTTCTCGGTGTCCAGCTTCTTCAATTCTTCAATATACTCACTCAGCTTCTTCTGATCCATTGTCTTATTCTCCTTTTGTCGTTTTGATGAAAATGCTTCACCGGATTCGTTTATTCACAATAGTACTGCGGCAGTGCTGCATAGAAGGCAGCGCAGGTCACCAGATCCTTCTTCCAGGTGATCTCGTTGGGCGCATGTGCCTGTGCCTCTGCGCCGGGGCCGAAGCCGATCACCGGGATGCCGTTTCTGCCCATGATGGATACGCCGTTGGTGGAGAAGGTCCACTTATCCAGCAGCGGACGAACCTCACGCTCTGCGACAGTCTCCTCATCGCCGATACGCTTCTCACCGAAGAGTGCCTCATAGGCAGCTACAGAAGCCTTGCATACCTTGTGGTCCTCCGGCAGCACCCATGTCGGGAAATAGCACTCAATGGGGTATACCAGACCGGTGTAGGAAGGACGATCGTAGTTGTACATGGATACCACCACATCCTCGCCGTACTTCTTCACAGCCGGAAGATCCCGGATCTCCTGAAGGCAGGACTCCCAGGTCTC
>CAVELT010000076.1:4314-11601 GCA_963616545.1 Dysosmobacter segnis
CAGGAAACGCCCTTCACGTCAATGCGGATCTCCATACGTCCGCGCTGACCTCTGTAGAGGCCGCCGTCGGTGGGCTCTGAGGAAACCACGAAGGCCGGACGGATCTTATCCTCCTTGCAGATGTACTCCCAGCAAAGACCGTCGCAATCCTCTTCCTGTACGGTTCCCACCACCATGATGCGGTACTTCTCGTTCAGCAGGCCCAAATCCTTCATAATCTTGGCCGCATAAACAGCGGACACTGTGCCGCCCAGCTGATCGGAAACGCCGCGGCCGCCGATCTCATGCTCATTCTCGAAGCCCTCATAGGGATCAAAGTTCCAGTTGCTGCGGTTGCCGATACCCACCGTATCGATGTGGCCGTCAAAGCAGATCAGCGTCTCGCCGGAGCCCATGAAGCCCATGACATTTCCCTGGGGATCCACCTTCACCTCATCAAAGCCAACCTTCTCCATCTCCGCCTTGATGGTGGCCACATGTGCAGCCTCCTCAGCGGACTCGCCCGGATTCTTCACGATGGCACGAAGGAATGCGGTCATATCCGCCTTATAGCCCTCGGCTGCTGCCTTGATCTTCTCCAACTCTTCCTTAGATAACTGTCCCATTGTTTTTCTCCTTTTTCAATGCATTTGCTGCTGTCTCCTAAAGGTCACTCAGCGTGCCTTGGCTTCCCAGATGATGTTTCTCCATCTTTCCGGATCGGTATCTCCCTCTGTAGAGAACAGAAGTACTCTTGAATTCTCATCGAGCTCCAGGGCCTCCCTGAGCTCCTTGTATTCATCATTCAGCATAATGGTGGCCAGCGTGCCGAAGGGAGCCGCGCCGGACTCGCCGGAGCATACCTGCGGATCACCCTTCAACGGTGCATTCAGCATGCGCATGCCGCGCGCGGCAACATTATCCTCTGCTGCAATGAAGCAGCGCACATGGTTCTTCAGGATGTCCCAGGAGGTAATGTTGGGTTCGCCGCAGGCAAGGCCCGCCATGATGGTATCCATGTCGCCGTCTACGATGCGGATCTCGCCGTCACCGGCTGCAGCGCCCTTGTACAGGCAGGCTGCCGGGGCCGCCTCCACCACAGTCATAATGGGGGGATTGTCCATATATTTATTGGCGAAGTAGCCCACCATAGCACCTGCCAGAGAGCCCACACCGGCCTGCACGAAGATATGCGTCGGCCGCTCGCCGAACTGCTCTGCCGCCTCGGAGGCCATTGTGCCGTAACCCTGCATGATCCAGGCCGGAATCTTCTCATAGCCCTCCCATGCGGTATCCTGCACCACCACGCCGTGCTCGGTCTCTGCTGCCAGCTTCGCTGCCTGACGAACACACTCGTCATAGTTCACATCGGAGATCCAGGCATCGGCATTTTCCTTCTTAATGTTGTTGAGGCGGGTCTCTGTGGAGCCCTTCGGCATGATGATTACTGCCTTCTGGTGCAGCTTGTTGGCTGCCCAGGCCACACCGCGGCCGTGGTTTCCGTCCGTGGCAGAGAAGAAGGTGGCTGTGCCGAATTCCTCCTTCAGCTTCTCACTGGTAAGCACGCTGTAGGGAAGCTCTGAAACGTCCTTGCCGGTCTCATCTGCAATGTAGCGGGCAATGGCATAGGAGCCGCCCAGCACCTTAAAGGCATTCAGACCGAAACGATAGGACTCGTCCTTGATCTTCACTGTGCCGAGATGCAGAAAATCCGCCATCTTCTGAAGATCCGCAAGGGGTGTCTCTGTATACTGAGGGAAGCTCTCATGGAAGGCCCTGGCCTTCGCGATCTCCTCCACACTCATGATCGGCAGATTCCGGTCATCGGTCTTCGGCATCTTGTTGAGAACCCATTTCAACTCCTGGTTCATAAGCTCTTTTCTCCCTTCCTGAAATGCATTTAGGAATTTTTCTTCTGATCGATATAGGAATACAGCGTAAACTTGCTGATGCCGTAGAAACTGGAAACCTTGTCACCGGACTTGGTGATGAGGAAGGCGCCTGCATCCCGCAGAAAATGGATAGCACGGATCTTTTCGTCCTTCGTCATCAGCGCCGGTGCCTTGCCCACCAGCTTCACACTCTGGTCGATCAGCGTATCCAGAAGATCATTGACATTCATCGGGATCTCATTGTCCCCGCCGCCCTCCTTGGCTTCATCAATTTCCGTGATGTTGCCGATGGCCGCCTCCATGTTCACCAGAGAGGTGATGTCATAGTTGATGCCCAGAAGATACCGGTACTCTCCGTCCTTGTCCTTCAGGAACATGGTGGAGGACTTCAATATCCTGCCGTCCGCCGTATGGGTACGATAGGCCAGGTGATCCACCAGCGCCTCGCCCCGTTTCCGGGCCTCCAGCGCCTCCAGCACCGCCTTGGATGCACCGTCTCCCACCTTTCGGCCGGTGATGTATCCGTTGATGATGAAGATAATGGTGTGCTCCATGTCCGTGGACGCCAGATCGTGGATACAAACCTCACAGTCGTGACCGAACTGCCGCGCAATTCCATGGGCGATCGTAATCAGATCCTCTAAATACGTTTCGTTCATAAATGCCTCTTTGCAAAGTTATTCGATATAGGCTGCGCGAACCTGATCGGAGCTCGCCGCACCAGCAACCTAAAAATTTTTTTGGTACACGTCAACTATACCATTTTTATACAGGAATGCAAGCCTGTTTTCGAAATATTTTTTAGAAATCTAAATAATATTTTGGTTTTTCT
Organism: Dysosmobacter segnis; assembly: GCA_963616545.1. Lineage (GTDB taxonomy): Bacteria > Bacillota > Clostridia > Lachnospirales > Lachnospiraceae > Oribacterium. The sequence continues at coordinate 7,018 of CAVELT010000076.1, forward strand.
ATTGAATTGCCTTGTTCATATTGATATACTAAGCTCATCACACTTGACGATTTGTCGTGCACATTAGACAGATATTCCGGCACGCGAAAGGAGATTCAGTATGCTGCTGATTGGAAATGGAAAAGTTGTCACCAGGGCTCAGGAACAGCCGTTCATTGAGGACGGGGCTGTCGTACTGAATGGAAATACAGTTCAGGAAGTAGGAGAATTCTCTTCTATTAGAAAGAAGTATCCCGACGCTGAATTCATCGATGCGAAGGGAGGCATCATCATGCCCGCCTTCATTAACACCCACGAGCATATCTACTCAGCCATGGCCCGGGGCCTGTCCATCAACGGCTACAATCCCAAGGGCTTCTTGGAGATCCTGGACGGCCAGTGGTGGACCATCGACCGCCACCTCACCAATGAGCTCACCAGACTCTCCGCTCTGGAAACCTATATCGAGTGCATCCGGAACGGCGTGACTACGGTCTTCGATCACCATGCCAGCTTCGGTGAGATCCCCGGCTCCCTCTTCGCCATTGAGGAAGCAGCCCGGGAATGCGGCATCCGCAGCTGTCTCTGCTACGAGATTTCCGACCGCGACGGTGAAGAGAAGTGCAAGCAGGCCATTCAGGAAAATGTTGCCTTTGCGAAGCATGCGCTGCAGGATGACAGCGACATGATCGCCGGCATGATGGGCATGCATGCCAGCTTCACCATCTCCGACAAGACCATGGAGAAGTGCCGGGCGGAGAAGCCGGCGGAGATCGGCTACCACATCCATGTGGCAGAGGGGATTCTAGATCTGCAGCTTTGCCTGAAGGAGCACGCAAAGCGCATTGTAGACCGCCTCTATGACTGGGATGTGCTGGGTCCCAAGACCCTGCTGGCCCACTGCATTTATGTGAATCCCCACGAAATCGATCTGATCCGCGACACAGACACCATGGTGGTGCACAACCCCGAGTCCAACATGGGCAATGCCTGCGGCTGTCCGCCCACAATGGATATTGTACACAAGGGCATCCTGACGGGTCTCGGCACCGACGGCTATACCCACGACATGCTGGAGTCCTGGAAGGTGGCGAACATCCTGCACAAACACCACCTCTGTGATCCCAATGCTGCCTGGTCCGAGGTACCGGAGATGCTCTTCCGCGGCAATGCCGCCATCGCGAACCGCTATTTCAAGAAGAAGCTGGGCGTGCTGGAGCCAGGTGCCGCAGCCGATGTCATCGTCACCGACTACATTGCCCCGACGCCTCTGCATGCCGAAAACATCAACGGCCACATGCTCTTCGGCATGAACGGACGCTCCGTGACCACTACCATCGCGAACGGCAGGGTACTGATGAAGGATCGGGAGATCCAGGTGCTGGATGAGGAAGCTGCTCTTGCCCGGGTACGGGAGGGTGCCGCAGAGCTGGCCCGCCGCATCAACGGATAAAGGCGCGCCGCTCTCGCCGGGTCAGGCCGGATCAGAACGCGGCAGCAGAATACACTTAAGTCTATATATGTAAGGAGAAAACCATGAGCGATATTATGACCCCCATTCCCTTTGGGAAGCTGATGAACCGCCTGCTGAAGGAGCACGAAAGCGGTGCCTGCTTCGGCATGACGAAATGCTGGAAGGCCGATCCTTCCCTCTTCTATACCCTCTTCGGCCGGAAGCTGGAGACCCAGATCGGCCCCGCTGCCGGTCCCAATACTCAGCTGGCGCAGAACATCATTGCGGCTTACTACGGCGGCTCCCGCTTCTTCGAGCTGAAGACCGTGCAGAAAATGGACGGCCGGGAGCTGGCGGAGTGCGTGAAGAAGCCCTGCATCACCGCAGAGGACGAGTGCTACAACTGTGAGTGGTCCACAGAGCTGGAGATCACCGAGGCCCGGGACGAGTACATCAAGGCCTGGTTTGCGCTGAAGGTGATTTCGAAGGAGTGGGGTCTGGGCGCTCCCGACGGCTTCCAGTTCAATGTTTCCTGCGGCTACGACCTCGAGGGCATCAAGGGCGCCAAAGTGGACAGCTTCCTGGAGGCCATGATGCACGCAGACACCACCGCCGTTTACCAGGAGTGCCGCAGCTGGCTGCAGAACAACCTCTCCCGCTTCCGGCATTTCCATGCAGAGGATCTGGAGGCCATCACCCCGGATATCGTGAATTCCGTCACCGTCTCCACGCTCCACGGCTGTCCGCCCCAGGAGATCGAGGCCATCGCTTCCTATCTCATCACGGAGAAGCATCTTCATACCCTGGTGAAGTGCAATCCCACGCTCCTCGGCTATGAGGAGGCCCGCCGAATCCTGGACAGCATGGGCTATGACTACATTGCCTTCACGGACTTCCACTTCAAGGATGACCTCCAGTTTGCGGATGCGGTGCCCATGCTGACCCGGCTGAAGGCATTGGCAGAATCCCGTGGACTGGAATTCGGCGTGAAGCTCACCAATACCTTCCCTGTGGACGTGACCCGGAACGAGCTGCCATCCACCGAGATGTACATGTCCGGCAAGTCCCTCTATGCCCTGTCCATGCAGGTGGCCCGGAAGCTGAGCGACGCCTTTGACGGCAGCCTGCGGATCTCCTATTCCGGCGGTGCCGACTATTTCAACATTGCGGATATCATAGCCACCGGCATCTGGCCCGTGACCATGGCCACCACGCTGCTGAAGTCCGGCGGCTATGCCCGTCTCATCCAAATGGCAGAGCTTCTGAGCAAAAAGCCTACGGCACCCTGGACCGGGGTTAATGTCTGCGGCGTGCAGAAGCTGGCTGAGAATGCACAGAAGGATTACCACTACCGTAAGCCCGTGAAGCCGCTGCCCAGCCGGAAGTCCGAAACCGAGGTGCCGCTGGTGGACTGCTTCACCGCGCCCTGCTCCGACCGCTGCCCTATCCACCAGGACATCACCGCCTATGGGCGTCTTGTGAATGAAGGCCGTTTTGAAGAAGCGCTCCGGGTGATTCTTGATAAGAATCCGCTGCCCTTCATGACCGGAAACATCTGTGCCCACGGCTGTCAGTCAGCCTGCACCAGAAATCAGTACGAGAGCCCGGTACAGATCCGCGGCAACAAGCTGATTGCCGCCAGAAAGGGCTATGACGCAGTGCTTCCTACCCTGGCGCCCACAGGCAGCAGCAAAAAGAAGATAGCCATCGTCGGTGCCGGTCCTGCCGGTATCGCTGCCGCCTTCTATCTGGCCAGAGCAGGTGCCGCGGTGACCGTTTACGACGAGGCCTCCCGCCCGGGCGGCGTGGTCGCCAACATTATCCCCTCCTTCCGCCTTCCGGCAGAGGAAATCCAGAAGGATGCAGCACTAGCAAAGGCCATGGGAGCAAAGTTTGTGCTGAATACCCGGATCGAGGATCTGACGGCGCTGCAGGCAGAGAATGATGCCGTGATCCTGGCCGTGGGCGCCCACAAGGAGACGCCGCTCAAGCTCACTGCGGGTAGTGCCATGAATGCGCACCGCTTCCTGCAGGCCTTTAAGGAAAGTGAAGGACAGGTGCAGCTCGGCCACAATGTGGTTGTGGTCGGCGGCGGCAATACCGCCATGGATACGGCTCGGGCTGCACTGCGGAATGCCGGTGTCGATAAGGTATATCTGGTTTACCGGAGAACCCGGCGCTATATGCCGGCTGAAGCCGAGGAGCTGGAAGAGGCCATTGCCGACGGCGTCATCTTCTCCGAGCTGCTGGCTCCGGTTTCTCTCCAGAACGGAAGCCTCCTCTGTCATCGTATGGTGCTCTCCGACATGGGAAGCGACGGCAGACGCGCGGTGAAGGAAACCGCGGAATGTGTCTGCATCCCCTGCGATACCGTCATTGCCTCCATCGGCGAACGGGTAGACGGCAGCTTCTATGAGAAGAACGGCATTGCCGTAAACGAGAAGGGCCTGCCGGTGCTGTCTGCAGACACGCTGGAAAGCTCCGTGAAGAACGTCTATGTCATCGGTGACGGTGCCAAGGGCGCTTCCATCATTGTGAAGGCCATTGCGGATGCGAAGCTGGCCTGCGAGGCGATTCTGAATACAGAGATCGGCAGCCGTTATGTATCCGAAATGACGGACGAAGCCGTCTATGCCAAGAAGGGCATTCTGGCAGAGGCACCGGTATGCGGCACGCCGGACAAGCGCTGCTTGGGCTGCGACCACATCTGTGAAAATTGCGTGGATGTATGTCCGAACCGCGCCAATATGGCCATCCGGGTGCCGGGAAGAGAGATGCACCAGGTGATCCATATTGACTACATGTGCAATGAGTGCGGCAACTGCAGGACCTTCTGTCCCTACGCTTCTGCTCCTTATAAGGACAAGCTGACCCTTTTCGCCAACGAGAAGGATATGCATATGTCGGAGAATGACGGCTTCGTCTTCCTGACGGCCCAGGGCGATGCGGCAGTGCGTCTCGGCGGACAGGAATACAGCTATCGTGTCGGTGAAAAGAACAGCCGGGTATTCTTCCGGATCGCAGAGATTGTGGATACGGTGTTCAGGGATTATAATTACTTAATACTGTGATGTATATTCAACGCGCAGCGCTGCAGAGATACGGTGCTGATGTCCACGTGACAGAAAGAAGGAGCAAGCTATGCTGCTGAT